>DATHMN010000077.1:0-19952 GCA_035487135.1 Steroidobacteraceae bacterium
CACCTGATGCCACATCCCCGGGCTCTCGAGCGAGATCAGGGTGATGCCCTTCTTGCTGCACACGGCCTTCACCTGCGCGCTGCCATCAGCGCCGGCGGCGCTCAGCATCGTGCCGGCGAGCTCCGGCGCCTGGGTGGCGTAGATGTGCAGCGGAATTCCGTACTGGCGCGCGGGCAGAATGCAGCGCGGGTGCAGCACCTTGGCGCCGCTGGTGGCGATCTCCTGCGCCTCATCGTAATGCAGCGTGCGCAGCAGGCGCGCCGTCGGCGTGGCGCGCGGGTTGGCGCTGAACATCCCCGGCACGTCAGTCCAGATCTCGAGCCGCACGGCGGCGAGCTTGGCGGCGAGGTAGGCGGCGGAGGTGTCCGAGCCGCCGCGGCCCAGCAGCACCGTCTGGCCGTCTTCATCGCTCGCGATAAATCCCTGCGTGACGAGGAGCGGTGCGCCGCGCCCGAGGCGTGCCTGCAGCGGCGCATCGGGAGCGAAACCGCACACCGCCGACAGCACGCTGGCCTTGGCGGAGCCGCCGTGGCGTTCGGCGCGCAACAGCGTGCGCGCATCGGCCCAGGCGACCTCAAGTCCACGGGCTTCGAGGAAGCGCGCGCCGAGACGGGTCGCCATCAGCTCGCCGCTCGCCATGACGCGCGCGCGCGTGCGGTCGGACACCTCACGCACCAGGGCGATGCCGGAAGTGATCTCGCGCAGCTCCGCCAGCTGGCGCTCCACCTCCTCGCCGAGCGGCACGCCGAGCTCCTGTGCCAGGTGCCGGTGCCGCTCCTCGATGGCGCGCAGCTCCTCGTCCTGTGACTGACCGATGGCCGCATCGAGCAGGCGTTCGAGTCGGTCGGTGATCCCGGCGATGGCGGAATGCACGATCATGACGCGCGCCCCACCCTCCAGGCGCGCGCGCGCGACCTGCGCGATGTTGTTCCAGGTGGGGAGGCTCGAGACACTCGTGCCGCCGAATTTGAGGACGATCCAGGCGCCTGCGGTCGAAGAAGTCACTTGCGGATCCTGCGGGCGCGTGAGACGCCTGAGCCTGCGCTTGAGATTGGAGCGCTGCGCGGCGGCTTCGTTCTACAGCTCTTCGTCGAAGTCTTTGAGATCTTTCTCAAGCTTGCGGTCCGCCAGTACTTCTTCCAGGCGGCTCCACGCGGCTTTGCCGCGCTTCCCCTGGTTACGGACACGCTTATCCACCCGGTCGAGCAGACGGTCGTAATCGGTACCGTCCTCGGTGGGACCGGTCAGGAATTCATCGTCCAGATCGAAGCTCTCGTTGTCTCGTTCCGACATCGGGCGGGCCAAATCCCTAATTAATTCAATGGCTAATGTGCCTTTAGGGGCACTGACAAGGCTGCGAACTATAACGGATTCGTGCCGCCGATCAACTTTTGAGCACAGGCTCCGGCTTCGCCTTGGTTTCCGGCTCCCGGCTAGGGCTGATCGGTGCGGTCGCGGACGATCACCGGCGCTCCGCGACTGAGACCCAGACCGTCGGCAGCGCTGTTCTCGGCGCGCGCGATCTCGATCACGCCGAAGGAGTTCACCAGCGCCAGGTAGTCGCCCGGGCGGACATCTGCGTAGGTGCGCAGCAGCGGAAAGGCGTGGTTACCCGCGTGCACCAGCGGCAGCCGGAAGCGCTCAATGAGTGAGGCATCGATATTGGTGATGAGATTGCCGAAATGGTCGATCGTGATGACGACACCGGCGACGCTGCGGGCCTCGATGGTCGGATCATCGACCCAGGAGGGTACCAGCGAGTCGACGCGCTCCCCCAGGTCCTCGAGCTGACAGCGTCCGGCGGCGAGCTCCGCCGCCACCGGCGCGAAGATGTCGCGGCCGTGGAAGGTGGCGCTCGGGCGTGCCAGGTTGAGACGCTGCAGCTGCGCGGCGCCCAGGCGCACGAGCTGCGGGTCGCGCGTGCGGCTCACGACGGGCGCCAGGAGACCGTTGTCAGGCGCCAGAAAATAGTGACCGTCGGCGCGTAGCGCGACGATGTTGCGGGCGGTGCCGACGCCGGGGTCCACCACCGCCACGTGCACCGTCCCTGCAGGAAAGTAACCATAGGCGCGCGCCAGCCAGAAGCCCGCCTCGGCCGGCCAATGCACCAGAATCTCGTGCGTCAGATCGATGATACGTGCGGCGGCGAAGCGGCTGAGGATCGCGCCCTTGATCACTCCGACGAACGGTCCCTGATGGCCGAAGTCGGTGGTAATGGTGATGACGCCCGACGGCGCAGCCTCCGGCATGTTCAGCCGGGTGCGCTCAGCGGCGCGCCCCGCGCGCGCCGGCACCGCGGCCGGCCTCGGCACAGGCGCGGCAGCGGTCGGTGTACGGCACCGCGGCCAGGCGCTCGGGCTCGATGTCCTCGCCGCAGCCGGCGCAGCTCGCGTAGCGCCCGGCGGCGAGACGCTTCAACGCCGCCTCCACCTGGCGCAGCTCCGCCTGGGCAGAGCTCGAGATCGCGCCGAGCACGTCGTCGTTCTCGCGTTGTGTCACCTGCTCGGCGAAATCGGCCGAGAGCGGATCGGCCTCGTGGCGCGCCTCGGCGTTGGCATCGTGGGCGCGCTGACGCAGCTCGTCCCGACGCTTGAGCAGTCGCTCCCGTACCGCATTGGTATCCACGTGAGCCCCCCGGGAAGATGTCGCCTTTAGGACGGTCGTTGACCGCGGCGCTTATCCTCGAGCCACTGTTGCAGCTTATCGAAGGGCTCGATGAATTTCGCCACCCCCTCGCGCTCGAGCTGCTGGGCGACAGCCTCCATATCGACGTCCAGCCGTTCGAGTCCTTCGCGTGCATCGCTCGCTTCGGCGATATGACGCTCCAGTCGCAGTTCCGGGCGCCCGAGACGCCGATAGGCATTGAGAGTCTCGAGCGGCATGGTGTTGACGGTGTGCGGCACCACCAGTTCCTCGACGTACTTGACCGGGCTGAAGCTCGGATCCTTGGTCGAGGTCGAGGCCCACAGGAGCCGCTGCGGGTGCGCACCGCGCTGCTCGAGTGCCTGCCAGCGCTCTGCGCCGACGATCTCTTCGTAGATCTCATACGCGCGGCAGGCACTGGCGATCGCCGCCTTGCCGCGCAGCGAGCGCGCCGCGAGCTGCCCCTTGGCGGCGAGCGCATCCAGCTGCTTATCGACTGCGCTATCGATGCGGCTGAGGAAGAAGCTCGCGACCGATGCCACGCGCTCGAGCGGCTGGCCGGCGGCCGCGCGCGCCTCCAGCCCCTCGATGTAGGCCTGCGCCACCGCGCGGTAGCGCTCGGGCGAAAACAACAGTGTCACGTTGACGTTGATGCCGGCGGCGATCAGGTCGCGAATCACCGGCAGACCCGCCTCGGTGCCGGGGATCTTGATCAGCGCGTTCGGCAGCTCGAGCCGTCCCCACAGGCGGCGTGCCTCCTTGAGGCTGCCGAGGCCGTCGTACGCCAGGTGCGGTGACACCTCCATGCTGACGTAGCCATCGCCGCTGGCGGTGCTGTCATACAGAGGCTTGAGCAAAGCAGCGGCATCGCGCAGATCCTCGAGCGCAAGCTCTTCATACAGTCCCATGGCGGAGGAGACCGTGGGCAGAAGCTGCGCGATCGGCTGCGCATACTTCGGGTCATGCATCATCGAGTTGGCGAAGATCGCCGGGTTGGAAGTGAGCCCGCAGATACCGTCATCGCGCACCAGCCGCTCGAGACTGCCATCCTCCAGCATGCCGCGCGAGATGTCATCGAGCCACGCGCTCACGCCCAGCTGGTGCAGCTCGAGCAGTGGATTTTGAGCAGGCATATTCATGGCGGACGCTCTGGCTGCAGGTTAGCGCAGCTGACCGCGCGAGTCTCGCGGTTTTAGCGCGGATATGCGTAAATCAACGTCCAAAGACTGCGACGAAGGAGCCCTGATATGAGCGAAGCTTACGATGGAGGACGCCTGGCGGACGATCTGCGTGCGCTGGTAAGCGATGCGGAAACACTGTTGCGCACCACCGCCAACGCCGGCAGCGAGGAGCTGCAGGAGCGTGCCCAGGCGACGCTGCGCGACATGCGCCGCCGCCTGGCCGCGCTCGAGGGCTTGGTGCGCGAGCACGCGCGCGATGTCGACACCTACGTACACGACAATCCGTGGCAGTCACTCGCCGTAGTCGGTGGCGTCGCACTGCTGCTCGGGCTGATCCTGGGCCGCCGCTGATGGACGCACCCGTGCCGCCGCGCGGTGCGGCGGCCGAAGATCCGCGCCACGCCTGGCGCGGACTGTTGGCGCTCGGCTTCGAGGCGCTGCGCACGCGCCTCGATCTGGCGGCGGTCGAGTTCGAGATCTACGTGCGCGCGCTGCTGCGCATGCTGGTGTGGGCGGCGAGCGCGGTGGCCTGCGCCCTGCTCGGCCTCGCCTTCGCGGTGACCGCGCTCATCATGTCCCTGTGGAACACACACCGCATGCTGGGACTGCTCGGCGGCAGCCTGGCATTCATCGCGCTCGCGGGGTTGTTTGCCTGGCTCGGCGTACGCACGCTGCGTTCACAGCCGGGCGTGCTCGAGGGCTCGCTGCAACAACTGCAGGAAGATCAGCGCCGCGCAGGCGGAACCCCATGATGCGCACCTCGGATCTGGAACAGCGTCGCCAGGCTCTTTTGATGCGCTGCGAAGCGCAGCGCGCGGAACTGTCGGTGCGACTCGCACAGGCCGTACCGCGGCCGTTGCGCGGGCTGCTGGCGGCGCGCGACGCGCCGGGCAGCGCTGCCGGGGCAGCGCGTCATCCGCTCGCCTGGCTCGCCGCACTGGCAGGTCTCATGGTGTTCGGGCGGGCGCGCGAAGTGCTGACCTTTTTCGTCTGGACCCGCTCGGCGCTCACCCTGGTGTCACGCCTGACCCAGGTCGCAAGTCTGGTCGGCTCGCTCCGGCGGCGCCGCAAGATGCCGCACGCCGCCGCCGAACGCTAGCGGCGCTGCGCCTGGGTGATGGTGGCCGAGCGCGCCGCGGCGGAGTCCGGCAGGTCGGGATCGGCCGCCACGCCGACCAGCGTGGGCATGCCACGTGCCGCCTGCAGCGTGCTGCGCGCCAGATCCCAGTGGATCGCCGCATTGCTCTTGCCGAGCACGGCATCGAGCTTGTCGGACAACAGTTTCAAATCCGGATCGATGGTCTGACCCTCCGCATCGACCGGCGGGTGCGCTTCCAGGAACAACTGCCCGTCGACCCAGGCGACCTTCACCGGCTCGTTGATGAGCCGCACCTTGGTGCCGATCGGCACCAGCGCGAACAGCGCCGCCACGTCCTCCGGGTACATGCGGATGCAGCCGTGGGTCACCGCCATGCCGACGGCGGTCGGATTGTTGGTGCCGTGGATCATGTACTCACCCTTGCCGGCGGCGAGCCGCAGGGCGTAATCGCCCAGCGGATTGTCGGGGCCGGCGGCGACCACGCGTGGAATCGGGTCACCGTTCTTCTCGTGCTCTTTGCGGATCGACTCGGGCGGAAACCATGCCGGATGTTTGATCTTGGCGATCACCGAGGTCGCGCCGAGTGGCGTGCGCCAGTCCATCTTGCCGATGCTGACAGGGAAAGTGATGACGATCGGTTTCTCGTTGGGCTTGGGCTTCGGGTAGAAGTAGAGGCGGTGCTCGGGCAGATTCACCACGATGCCCTCGCGCGGACCGGGCGGCAGGATGCGTCGTCCGGGGAGCGTGAGTTCTTTGCCCGCCCCGGGCAGCCACACATCCACGCCGGGATTGGCGCGGATGATCTCGTAGTAACCGAGGCTGTATTTGTGGGCGATGTCCGGCAGCGTGTCCTCGTAGACCGTGGTCACATCGCTATCGGCGCCGACCACCGACGAACCGTCGGTCGGCAGCGGGAACAGACTCGCCTGCGCGACGCCTGCGAGCACGCAGGCGGCGATGCCGCAGAGGGTGCTGCCGGGCTTTCCCTGCCTTCTCATATGCACTTTAGTAGAAACCCGCAGGTCCCTGATTTGCAAGCATCGGCTGGCGCAAGTACGTCCGCATGGCTGCATTGTAGTGGATTCCTTTACCATCGCGCGCGGTGAGCCAGAGTGACAAGCCGAGCCGCGCCTTCTTCGACCAGAGCGTCCTCACGGTGGCGCGTGCCCTGATCGGCATGCACCTGCTGCATGACGACGGCCGCCGGTTGCGCGCTGGGCGCATCGTCGAGACCGAGGCTTACCGGGGTCCTCAGGATCTGGCGGCACACTCCGCCCGCGGGCGCACGGCACGTACCGAGGTGATGTACGGCCCCGGCGGGCACGCTTACGTGTATTTCATCTATGGCGTCTGGAACTGTCTTAACGTGGTCACGGGACCTGCCGGGGTTCCACATGCCGTGCTGCTGCGCGCGCTCGAGCCGCTCGATGGCCTGCGCGCGCGCACCTGGGGCCCCGGCCTGTTATGTCGCGCGCTGCACATCGACCGGCGTCTGAACGGCATCGATCTGCGCGGTGCGCGCCTGTGGCTCGAGCGGGCGCCGCGCGGCGCGCCGCCGGCACGCATTGCACGTGCGACCCGTATCGGGGTCGACTATGCCGGTGCGTGGGCCGCGCGACCGTGGCGCTTTTTCGACCGCGACTCGCCCTACGTATCGACGCTGGCAGCGGGCGCACGTCGCGCGCGGCTGAGTTCCGCCTAAACTAGCGCGCCGCCCGCTCGCGGGTCGCGCAACGAAAGGATGGCTGCATGCTGATGTCGAGAAGGATCGTGCTGGCGGGGCTGACCGCGCTGTCGCTCGGAGTGAGTGTGCCCCTGCGCGCGCAGCAGGAAGGCACCGAATTCCGCCGGGTCATCCCGCGCCAGCCCACCGAATCGCCGGGCAAGATCGAGGTGACGGAGTTCTTCTCCTACGCCTGTCCGCACTGCCACGAGTTCTATCCGCTGCTGACGGCCTGGATCGCGCAGCAGCCAAAGGACGTTGTACTGAAGCGCGTGCCGGTCGGCTTCGGCCGCCCGCCGTGGGAGAACCTGCAGCGCGCCTTCTACGCCCTCAAAGTCACCGGCGACTACCAGCGTCTGGATGGCTTGCTGTTCAGTGCCATCCACGACAAGCACGAGATGCTGGACGAGGAACCGGCGCTCGCCGAGTGGGTCGCTCACAACGGCGGCAGCGCCGACAAGTTCGCGGCCGCCTACACCTCGTTCAGCGTCAACAACCAGACGGTGCAGGCCGACAAGATGGCGGAGGACTATGCCGTCGATGCGGTGCCGACCATGGCGGTGAACGGCGAGTACGTGGCACTGGGCGAGAGCTACGCCGAGATTCTCACCAACACCACCAAGCTGGTGGCGCGGGTACGCGCCGAGCGCTCCGCGGCCAAGCCCGCGAGATAGCGCAGCGCCTAACTGCAGCTGCGTACCACGAACCAGGGAATGCCAAGGGCGCCGTCGCCGGCGCGGATGCACACCGTGTGGGACAGCTGCGCATTCTGATACAGCGCGCGTGTCACGCTCACATCCGATGCCGCGTTGCGCACCCCCCAGGGCGCCAGCGTCAGGTGAAAACTGATGTTGCGGCCGCGGTTGATGTGCTGCCCCAGCACCTGCACCGTGAAGCGCCGCGTGCCGGAGTGATCGAGCAGCGCGTTGCCGAGCACGACCACGCCGAAACCGTACACGCCGGCGAGCAGCAGCCACAGCGGCACGGCGCGGCGCGCGCGCGGTGTCTCTGCCCGGTACCCGGCGCTGATGCGCCACGCCACCCACATCAGCAGCGCCGCCGGTGCGAGCGCCCAGGCGAGCGCCCGCGGCCAATCGAGCAGTCCTATGTCCTGGGCGGCACGCGTCGCCAGTGCGAGACCGGGCAACAGCAGCGCGCCGGCGAGAGTCGGGCGCACATCGTTGCGGTCGGTATCGAGCCGATACAGGCCAGCGGATGAGGCCGCGAGCGCGAGTGCCGCCCAGGGGAGCGCCGCAGCCGTGCACACCGCGGCCGCGTACGGCAGCGGGTACAGGAACAGCCAGAAAGCCGCCGCGAAGCTGACGACGGTGAATGCGCCGGTGACTTTGCGCGCCGTGGCGACCCGCGCCTGGCGTGCCGCGGGTGTCGGCCCGAGCTGCGGATCGGCGGCGATCCGCGCTTCGGAGGCCACGCGGTCGCGCTCGTCCAGATCCGGCAGGGCATCGATCCAGGCATCGAAGCGTGCATCGGTCCGCACGGTGTTGGGACTGAAGCGCAGCGCGCCGCGAGCGGCGACTGTGGGCTCGAGCACCAGCGAGGTGCCGTTGCGGCTGCGGAACAGGCGGCGGCCGGCGATGTCGGCCCGCGCCAGCGTGCGGGTGCGGAACACGCCGCGCACCGCAACGGTCGTGGGCGTGAGCGTGAGACACCAGCGCCAGGCATAGACCACGAGCCACAGTCCCAGGAGCGCGAGCGCCACCAGTGCCAGGCGCAGGAGCCGCACGGCCGCTTCCGCGGCAGCGCTGTGCTCGAGCGTGATGAGGATGAACGCCGGCATGGCCAGGAGAAACAGCCCGAGCACCACATAGCCGGCACGCGCGCCGGTGCTCAGCCGGTAGCGTTCCGGAAGCTCCGGGTCGAGCTGCGCCGCGGCGCTCAGCGTCACGCCCCGCCGGCGGCCGGCGTCAGCTCGAGCAGCGCACTGCCCTCGGGGACGCGATCGCCGCGCTTGAAGTGAATCGCCTGCACGGTGCCAGCGTAGGGCGCGCCGATGGTGTGCTCCATCTTCATCGCTTCGATGACCATGAGGGGCGCGCCCGCCGCGACGCTCTGCCCGACGGCGACCGGCACCGCCACCACCACGCCCGGCAACGGAGTCGTGAGCCCACCCGCGGCGGCGGAAGCGGCGAACTCATGCGTGCGCGGATCATCGAGCATCAGGTGATACGCCTCGGCGGCCAGCCAGACGTGCACCTGCGGAGCGCAGCTGAGATAGCGCGCCTCGTGGCGCTCACCGGCGAGAGCTGCCGCGATGCGGCTACCGTCGTCGTTCACCGCGGTCAGCGCCCGCAGCGCAGCGCCATCGACGCTCGCCGACTCGGCCGTGCCCGCGCGATAGCGCAGCTCGACCGCGTGACGCCGTGCGTGCCAGAGAAAGTCGTAGCGGATCGGCACACTCAGATTGGGAGTGAACGCATCAGCCTGCTCCCAGGGACTGGCGCTCGCGGGCGCCGCGGCGCCGTGCACCGCCAGCGCGGCGAGGATCAGCGCCTCGGGCGCCGGCACCTTCGGGTCGGCGAATTCCGTGCCGCCCTCATCGAGCAGGGCGATGGTGTGGCGCACCTCGAGGAAGCGCGCAGAGCGCAGGATGCGTGCCAGCCAGTGCTCGTTGCTGCGCACGCCCGCGCAGTAGGTATGCGTCAGCGCGCGCGCCAGGCGGCCGGCGGCCTCCTCCCGGGTCGGCCCCCAGGCGATCACCTTACCGAGCAGAGAATCGTAATTGTCCGGAACGATATCGCCGCTGCCGAAGCCCGCATCGACCCGTATGCCATCCTGCAGCGGCCACTCGAGCAGCTGCAGACGCCCGGCACTCGGCAGGAAGCCGTGCTGCGGATCCTCGGCACACACCCGCGCCTCAATCGCATGTCCCTCGAAGCGCACCTGCTCCTGCGTCAGCGGCAGCGGCTCGCCTGCGGCCACGCGCAGCTGCCATTCGACCAGATCGAGACCCGTGATCGCCTCCGTCACGGTGTGCTCGACCTGCAGCCGCGTATTCATCTCCATGAAATAGAACTCGCGCCCGTCGAACAGGAACTCGACCGTACCGGCACTCACGTAACCAATCTCACGCGCCACGACCAATGCGGCGGCGCGCAGCCGCGCACGCACGTCCTCAGGAACCGCGGGGGCTGGCGCCTCCTCGATGAGCTTCTGGTGACGGCGCTGGGTCGAGCAGTCGCGGTCGCCCAGGTGCAGGAAGTTGCCGTGACTGTCGGCGAAGACCTGGACTTCGAGATGTCGCGGTGCCGGCAGGTAGCGCTCGAGCAGCAGGGCGCCGTCGCCGAAGGCACTCTCGGCCAGGCGGCGTGCGGCGCTCAGCGCCGGGCCGAGCTCGCGCTCTGTGCGCACGATCTGCATGCCCTTGCCACCACCGCCGGCGGCCGGCTTGATGATGAGCGGCAGGCCGGCGGCGCGCCCTGCCCGCTCGAGCTGCGCGAGGTCCTGCTCGCTGCCCGCGTAGCCGGGCAGCACCGGTACGCCGGCGGCGCGCATGCGGGTCTTGGCGAGGATCTTCGAGCCCATGGCGTTGATGGCCGCTGCGGGCGGCCCGACGAAAATGTGCCCGGCATCCACGCAGGCCTGCGCGAACTGCGCGTTCTCCGACAGAAAGCCGTAACCGGGATGGATCGCCTGCGCGCCGCTCACGCGCGCCGCCTCCAGAATGCGCGCGGGATCGAGGTAGCTGTCGCGCGCGGGGGCGGGGCCCAGCCGTATGGCACTGTCGGCCGCGCGCACATGGCGGGCATCCGCATCGGCATCGGAATAGACCGCCACGGTGCGGATGCCGAGCCGGCGTGCGCTGCGGAAAATGCGGCAGGCGATCTCGCCGCGGTTGGCGACCAGCAGACTCTCGATCATGTGTGCCTGCCGCCTTACATCCGGAACACGCCGAAGCGCTGCGGCTCGCGCGGCGCGTTGCGCACCGCGGCCAGCGCCAGGCCGAGCACACGGCGCGTGTCCGGCGGATCGACCACCCCATCGTCCCACAGCCGTGCTGAGGAATAGTACGGCTGCCCCTGACGCTCGTACTGCTCGCGGATCGGCTGCTTGAACGCATCCTCCTCCGGCAGCGGCCAGTCGCGCCCCGCGCCTTTCAGCTGCTCGCGCTTGACGGTCGCGAGCACACTCGCCGCCTGTTCGCCGCCCATCACCGAAATGCGCGCATTCGGCCACTGGAACAGGAAGCGCGGCGAGTAGGCGCGCCCGCACATGGCGTAATTGCCCGCGCCGTAGCTGCCGCCGATGATGACGGTGAGCTTGGGCACGCTGGCGCAGGCCACCGCGGTGACCAGCTTGGCGCCGTCCTTGGCGATGCCGCCAGCCTCCGCGCGCCGCCCCACCATGAAGCCGGTGATGTTCTGCAGGAACAGCAGCGGGATCTCCTCGCGATCGCACAGCTCGATGAAATGCGTGCCCTTGAGCGCGCTTTCGGAGAAGAGTACGCCGTTGTTGGCGAGGATCCCGACCGGGTAGCCGTGCAGGTGCGCGAAGCCGCACACCAGCGTCGTGCCATACAGCTGCTTGAACTCGTCCAACTCCGAGTCATCGGTCAGCCGCGCGATGACCTCGCGCACGTCGTAGGGCTTGCGCAGGCTTGCCGGCACCACGCCGTAGAGCTCCCGCGCCGGGTAACGCGGCTCGAGCGCGGCCTGCGGCGGGGCACGCGACGGCGCCTCTTTCAGCCGCGCGACGATGCGGCGCGCGATACCGAGTGCATGGGTGTCGTTCTCGGCGTAGTGGTCGCAGACGCCCGACTCGCGGCAGTGCACGTCCGCACCGCCCAGGGACTCGGCGTCGATGTCCTCGCCGGTGGCGGCCTTGACCAGTGGCGGACCGCCGAGGAACACCCGCCCCTGGTTGCGCACGATGACGTTCTCATCGGACATGGCGGGCACGTAGGCGCCGCCGGCCGTGCACGAGCCGTGCACCACCGAGATCTGCGCCACGCCGAGCGCAGACAGGGTCGCCTGGTTGTAGAAGATGCGGCCGAAATTCTCGCGGTCCGGGAACACTTCATCCTGCGCCGGCAGGAACGCGCCGCCCGACTCGACCAGGTAGACGCATGGCAGGCGGTTGTCGCGGGCGATCTCCTGCGCCCGCAGGTGCTTCTTCACGGTGATCGGGTAGTAGGTGCCGCCCTTGACGGTCGGATCGTTGGCCACCACCACGCATTCGCGCCCGGCGATCCGCCCGATGCCGGTGATGATGCCGGCACAGGCGATATCGCCGCCGTACATGCCGTGAGCGGCCAGCTGCGAGAACTCCAGGAACGGGCTGCCGGTATCCAGCAGCACCCGGATCCGCTCCCGTGCGGGCAGCTTGCCCGCCGCCCGGTGCTTGTCGCTGGCGCTCTTGGAGCCCCCCTGGGCGATGCGGCCGACCTCGCGGCGCAGGTCCCCGCTGAGCGCCTGCATGGCGCGCTCGTTGTCGCGGTATTCGTCCGACTGCAGGTCGATCCGGGTGCTGAGACGGGGCATGGAAGCGCTTGCCACGGTTGCCGGTTTGTCCGACAATCATACGATTATGGCGCTTTGGAAGGCAAGTCCATGACCACGCTTGACTGCACCGACAGCGACTTCGGTCTTGGGGCCGAACTCGATGAGATCCGCCAGCAAGTGCGGCGTTTCGCCGCGGCGGAGATCGCGCCGCGCGCGGCGGCGATCGACCGCAGCAACGAGTTTCCGCGCGATCTGTGGCCCAAGCTCGGTGAGCAGGGTCTGCTCGGTATCACCGTGCCGGAAAAGTACGGCGGCGCTGCGCTCGGCTACCTCGCTCATGTCATCGTCATGGAGGAGATCTCGCGCGCCTCCGGTTCAGTCGGCCTCTCCTACGGGGCGCACTCGAACCTGTGCGTCAACCAGCTGCGCCTCAATGGGAGCGAGGCGCAGTGCCGGCGCTATCTGCCGCGGCTGTTGAGCGGCGAGCACGTCGGCGCGCTCGCCATGTCCGAGCCCGGCGCCGGCTCGGATGTGGTGTCGATGCAGCTGCGCGCCAGCGCGCGCGGCGATCACTACCTGCTGAACGGCCGCAAGATGTGGATCACCAACGGTCCGGACGCGGACGTGTACGTTGTCTACGCCAAGACCGACCCCGGCGCCGCGGCGCGCGGCATCAGCGCCTTCATCGTCGAACGCGGCATGCCGGGCTTCGGCACAGCGCAGAAGCTCGACAAGCTCGGCATGCGCGGTTCGGGCACCTGCGAGCTGCTATTCGATGACTGTGCGGTGCCGGCGGCCAACCTGCTCGGCCAGGTGAACGGCGGCGTGCGCGTGCTGATGAGCGGGCTCGACTACGAGCGCGTGGTGCTCGCCGGCGGCTCGCTCGGGCTGATGGCGGCGGGGCTCGATGTGGTGCTGCCGTACGTGCGCGAGCGCCGTCAGTTCGGCCAGCCGATCGGCACCTTCGAGCTGATGCAGGGCAAGCTCGCGGACATGTACGCGGCGCTCAACGCGGCGCGCGCCTACGTCTACTGCGTCGCACGCGCCTGTGATGCCGGCAGCGTGCGCCGGCGCGATGCTGCGGGCTGCATTCTGTTCGCCGCCGAGCGTGCCACCCAGGCGGCGCTCGAAGCGATCCAGGCCCTGGGCGGTAACGGCTACATCAATGACTACAGTGCCGGGCGCCTGCTGCGCGATGCCAAGCTGTACGAGATCGGCGCCGGCACCCAGGAAATCCGCCGCATGCTGATCGGGCGTGAGTTGTTCGAGGCGGCTGCGTGAGCGTCGAGTTCGCCAAGGTGCTGATGGAGCCCGCCTACCGCAAGGTGGCCACCGCCATCGGTGCGCGCATCCTCAGCCGGGCGTTGCGCGAGGGCGAGCGCCTGCCGCCGGAGACCGAGCTGGCACGCCAGTTCGGCGTCAACCGCTCGACCGTGCGCGAGGCGCTGCGCGAGCTCGAGAGTCGTGGCCTGCTGCAGCGTCGCCCGGGCTCCAAGCTCATGTCGGTCAGCCGTCCGCCGCAGGCCGCGATCGCCCAGGGTGTGCGCCACGCACTGCTGCTGCACGATGTCAGCGTGCGCGATGTGTGGGAGGCCCTCACCATGCTCGAGCCGCCGCTCGCGCAGATCGCCGCGCGCGTGCGCACCACGGCCGATCTCGAGTGCATCCGCGCCGCCGCGCAGGCGTTCGCCGCGCACAACGCCGTCACCGGGCAGGCCGTGCAGCACACCGCCGAGGTGTTCCGCTGCATCGGCCGGGCGACCCACAACCCGGTGCTGGGACTGGCGCAGGAACCCCTGCTGCAGCTGCTCGAGCCCTCGCTGCGCGTCATGATCGACCAGGTGCCGCAGGCGCGCGCGCGCATCGCCACCGCCCACCGCCGCCTGGTGGAGGCGCTCGAGGCGCAGGACGAGGCCGCCGCGCACAGCTGGATGGGGCGCCACATCAAGGACTTCAGCCGCGGCTATCAGCTCGCCGGCATCGGACTTGAGACGCACGTCACGGCCGACGCTGACACCCCTTGAAGCTCAGCCGGCGTGACCCAAGTCTCTGAACCGGCGCGCGGTCACAGCAGCTTTGCGCCTGCGGCGCTATCCTTTGCCCGGTTTTATGGCAAGTGTTGGTTTGTGGGAGAGCAGTCATGTTGCCCATGTTGGTGATGATCTTCCTGCTGGTCGCGCTGGTCGGCTATCTGATCGGGATCTATAACGGCCTGGTGCGGGTACGCGCGGCGGTCAAGCTCACCTGGTCGAACATCGACGTGCTACTGGTGCAGCGGCACGACGAGCTGCCGAAGCTGGTCGAGGTGTGCCGCCAGTACATGCAGTACGAGCAGGGCACGCTCGAGCGCGTGATGCGCGCCCGCGCCGGCGTCGATGCCGCGCGCGCCGCCGGCAACCTCAGCTCGCTCGGCAGCGCCGAGCGCGAGTTGCGCAACGGTCTGAACGGGCTGTACGCGGTCGCGGAGAACTATCCGCAACTGAAAGCAAGTGAGCCGTTCAAGCATCTGCAGGAGCGCATCAGCGGCCTGGAGACGGCGATCGCCGACCGCCGTGAGGTGTACAACGACGCCGTCAACACCAACAACGTGCGTATCGACACTTTCCCGGACATGCTGGTGGCGCACATGGGCGATTTCCCCATGGCGCAGCTGCTGCACTTCCAGGACGATGCCAAGCGCGATGTTGACCTGAAGGCGGCCTTCTCCGCCTGAGGCCCGGGAGCTTCTGGTGCACTACGACCTGTTCGCGCTGCTCGCGGGCGTGGTCGCGCTGTTCGCGCTGTACGAATTCTTCGTGCGGCTGAAGCGCGACCGGCTGGTCGCGGACACCCCGGCGGTACGCATCCGCTCCGCCGCGCAGGGCTACGTCAAAGTGAACGGCCGCGCCACACCGGCGCAGCCCACGGCCACTAGCGCACCCTTGAGCGGCCGCCCGTGCGTGTGGTGGTCCTACGAGATCGCCGAAGAGCAGCGCGACTCCAAGGGCAACGTGCACTGGCACACCACCGAGCGCGCCGCCAGTGTCGAGCTGTTCACGCTCACCGATGAAGACGGCGCGAATTGTCTGGTCGGCCCGGTGGCAGCGGAAGTGACGCCGACGCTACGCAACGTCTGGTACGGCTCGAGTTCACGCCCGCTGACACCGCCGCCGGAGATCAACCTGCCGCTGCTGAACGGCGGCTGGCGCTACACCGAGCAGCTGCTCGGCGTCGGTGCGCGGCTGTGTGTACTGGGCGAGCTGCGCTCACACTCCGAAACCGGTGACGTCAACGCCGCCACCGCCGCCAAACTACGTGAATGGAAACAGGACCAGGCGCACCTGCTGGAGCGCTTCGACGTCAACCACGACGGCCACTTGGATGCCGCCGAGTGGGAATCAGTCCGCCGCGCGGCCGCGCAGGAATCGCAGGGCGAAGTACTCGATCAGGGCATCGCCCGCGTCAGCGTCATCGCTCAGCCGCGTAACGGTGAGCCGTTTCTGATCGCGCCGCTCGATGCCCAGCAGCTCGAGCGTCGCGAGCGTTACTACGCGGCGTTCTACTTCCTCCTGGGTCTCGCGGGCGTCAGCGCCTGTGCCTGGCTCATCACTCACGCGCGCGGCTAACGCGCCACCGACAGATGCGCCAGCAGCCCGTCGGCCTGGTGCTTGAGCATCGCCGCGTACAGGCTCTGCAGCTGATCGAGCTGCGCGCCCGGAATGGCCTTGAGATCGGCAGGTGCGCGGAACTCACTCCAGCTCATGCCGTTGCCGCCCCACTCCCGGTCGATCAACTGCGCACTTTCGGGGTCAACGCGCACCAGCACCATTTCAGTGAGGTCGAGCAGCATCGGCGCACTGTCGGGTGCGCCCTCGCCGGTGACAAACGAGAAGCCGCGCAGGTACTCCGGCAGTTCCTTGTGGCGGGCGCTGCCGGCGTGCGTCGAGTCGTTGCGGCCCGGACCGAGCGCGATGACCGCGCTCAGGTGTTCGGCCGCGGCGAGGTGCGCATACAACGGCACGCAGTCCTGCGGCAGTCCCTTCGCCAGTGAGGCGTTGAGGAAGCAGCGCTCGCGGGCGCGCACCAGCTCATCGCTCGGAGCGAGCGGCACGAGCACCAGCGCCTGCTGACCCAGCGGATCGTGCACCGCGGCGACCAGCATGGCGCTCACCGACCAGGTGAGCGTGTAGGTCTTGAGATAGCTGTTCTCGAGGTGCGCGGCGAAGTGGAAATGCGTGACCTCGGCATCCACCAGGTTAATGACTCCGACGCGTGAGCCTCCCGGCAGCTGCAGGCTGGCAAAGGGTTTCTGGGCCTGCACCGGCAAGCCCACAGCGCACAGGCCCAGCGCGGCGCACAGCGCCAGCGGGGTGGTTCGGATCATCAAGGGCCTCCTCCCTGTGATCCGAGTGTACCCCCGCGGGCGGCAGCCTCGCTAAAGCAACAGTTGCGCGCCGCGGCTGTCCCTCACAGGCGGCTGAGCGCGTTGGCGCGCCGGGTGGGTGCGGTGCGCGTGGCGACCTTCAGGGCGAGCAGCAGCGGCAGGGCGAGCAGCACGCCCGCCACGCCCCATAGCCAGCCGCCGATCCACACGGCGAGCAGCACCAGGATCGGGTTGAGATTCAGACGCCGGCCGAGAAACACCGGCTCGATGATATGGCCCTCGACGGTGGCGAGCGCGACGTAGCTCGCCCCGACCAAGAGCGTATGCGTCACCCCATCGAAGGTCACCAGCGAGACCACCGTCAGAATGGCGAGCGTCGAGGCAGGCCCGATGTAGGGCACGAAGTTCAGCACCGCGGCGAGCACACCCCACAGCGCCGGGTTCGGCATGCCGAGGAGCCACATCAGCGCGCCGACCACGGCGCCGTAGCACACGTTGATGAGCAACAGCGTCGCGTAGTAGCGCCCGACTTCACCGCGGATCGCGTTGATGACCTGCAGCACCTGCGCCGCGTGCGCCTCGCCGGCAAGCACGCAGGTGAGTCGCGCGATCGTCGGTGGACCTGCCGACAACAGCAGGAACGCGAACGCCAGCACCGTGACGATGTTGAACGCGGCCACGCCGGTGAACGCGAACACATCCAGCGGCGTCACCAGTGCGCTGCCCTGGGCCGGGGCGTCCGTGCTCGCCTCGACGCCGGGGTTGGCGAGTGCGGTCGCGCGCTTGGCAAGATCATCGAGCCGGCGCAGCATCGACTGCGCCGGCCGCACTTTGTGTTCGATGATGCGCAGCGCCCGTGGCGCATTCAGCATCCATTGCTGCGCCGGCGTTGCCACCATCTCGGCTGTGCCGACCAGTCCGCCGCCCAAGAGCATGAGCAGCGCGGCAGCGCTGACCGCCCGCGGCAGGTGAATGCGCCGCAGCCGTTCCACCGCGCCGGAAAGTATGAAGGCGGCCAGCAGCGCGAGGCCCAGCGGAATGAGCGCGTCGCGCCCCAAGCGGGCGACGACCAGGAGACAACACACTGCGATGATCCACAGCGGCCGTGCCCACGCGCGCCCGGGGGTCTCCTGCGGCCGCAGCCGTACCGGCCCGGGTGCCGTCCCTGGCACCGCCGTCACGACGGGCGCGTTTCCCTCAGCGCCCCGGATACTGACCGCCGCCGGGCTCATCGACCGCGCTCGTCCGGCCGGCTCTCGTGTTCAGGCGCCGCATGCGGCGCGGCGGCCGCCTGGTGCGGCGCAGGGGCCGCGTGTTCGGCGCGCGCCGCAGCTGCGTGCGGCGGCTGCGCCTGCGCCAGATGCAGCGGATGGGCCGGCGGCTTACTGGCCTGCGCGGGCTCGCGCGCCGGCATCGGTGCGGTGTGGCGCTCCTCGGCTGGCGCACGCACCTCGTGCGCGGGCGCCGCATGCGGCGCGGCGGCCAACTGGTGCGGCGCAGGGGCCGCGTATTCGGCGCGCGCCGCTGCTGATGCGTGCGGCGGTTCCGCTCGCGGCGCCTGCGCCAGATGCAGCGGCTGCGCCGGCGGCTTGCTGGCCTGCGCGGGCTCGCGCGCCGCCCCCGCTGCGGCGTGACGCTCCTCGGCCGGTGCGCGTGCCTTGTGCGCAGGCGCTGGTGCGGCCTCGCTGGCGCCGCGCGCCGCCGGCGGCGGGTGGCCGTGATTGACCGAGGCGAGCAACTCGTGCTGCGAGCCCGACTGCTCGGCGTGACGCGTCTGCGCAGCGGTCATCCCTTGATGGGATGCGTGCGCCGCGGCGCGCTCGGCGGCCGTGGGGCGTGCGCTGAGGCCTCCCGGACCGCCGTTGTAGCTCACATGACTCACGCTGACGTTGTTCACCACCGTCCGGTTGTAGACGTTGGTAATGTGGACGTTGCTGATGTTGGTGACAGTGCGGTTGTAATAGAACTGGTTGTTGCGCCAGTAGCCACCTTCAAAGCCGCGTCCGGAATAACCGAAACCATAGTTGACGCCGCCGTAGAAGCCCACGACCGGACCCCAGTAGCCCGCGTTCCACACGTAGGCGCCGCCGGTGAATCCCCAGTATCCGGGGGTCCAGAGAAGTCCCGCCGCCGGCGGCTCGATCCAGCTGCCGGGCACCCAGAAGTAGCCTTCCGGACCGTACGCCCAGTAGCCCGGCGTCCACAGGTAACCGGGCGCGGGAATCGGCGGCTGCGCGTACAGCGGCAGCGCTGGCGGTGCGATGTTGACCGTGAGTGAGAAGGCGGCGAGGGCCCGGTTGGCGAAGAGCAATGCCAGGGCCGCCAGCAGCGCCGCTGCCATCAGCGCGCGGTGGGGGTGTGCGTGCGCCGCGAGCGCGGCGGGTGTTGCGTTGCGTTCTGCTGTGAGTCGCGACATTACAGTGACCTCTTGCCGTGGCTCTGTGTTGCTGGCCACTGTGCCCGGCCCGGCCGCGCTCCGGTAGAAGTTGAAAGCGCACGCCGCGTGTCAGTGTTGTCTTACGAGCGGCGCATGTGTCGTCGAACTTGGACAGCGCTGCTGAACCTGCAATGAATGTGATGTCGCTGTATGTCGCGCCGAGACTAATGACCACCTTCGACCAACAGTCCGGCATCGCGCAGTGCCTCCGCCAGAGCGGCTTCGATGCGCAGCGCTTCCGCGCGGCTGATGTGCTGCAGATGCAGCGTCGGGCCGGTGAGCACTTCAATGCCGCGCTTGAGCACACTGCCGGCGGCGTGAATGCCCGCCTTGTGCTGATCGAAGCGTTGCGCGGGCGGGTACTGACTCATGCCGACGTACACTCCGTGCGGGCCGCGCCGGCGGTCGGCGAAGTCCAGCAGCACCAGATAGATGTTGTAGCGGCCGCGGCCGCTGGCATGAAAGCGCAGCGCGACCTCATAGGCCTGCGCCAGCCAATCGATGTGCCGCATCGGCAGCCACTCGGGGATGGATTGTGCGGCGCTCGCCCACAGCGCGGCGAGTGCACCGTCGATGTGCGCGGCAAACTCTCCGCGCATCCACAGCTCATGGATGCAGTGAGCGCCCGCCTTGCCCTCCCCCGCCCGCACCGCCTGTGCGAGGTCGGCCAACAGGCGCGCGCGCGCCACACCTGCGAGCGGCCGCGTGGCGGGCGCATGCTCGGCGGCGCCGCGTTTCAGGCGCGCGCGTGGCTGGTCGGTACGTGCGCTCTTGCGGCGAGGAGCCATATGATTCCGCCGACCGCGACCATGAGAGGCACGATCAGCACCGCGTGCGCGAGTGAGCCGACGTCCGCCAGGTGCCCGATCAGGGGTGGCGAGGGCACATCCCCCAGCAGGTGGATCGCGGTCATGCTCAGGGCCATTGCCGAGGCGCGCTCGAGCGGCGAGACGCTGTTGGCAATTGCGGCGTTGATCGGACCGGTTGACATGAACAGCAGCAGCTCCGCCAGTACGATCGCGCCGTAGTACAGCGGCGCCGCAGTCG
>DATHMN010000078.1:0-3895 GCA_035487135.1 Steroidobacteraceae bacterium
GTCGAGGATGATCAGATCCGGGTCGCGCGCTTGCACACAGTTCCTCAGGTCGGCGAGCGACATGAACGGCACTTTCAGAGCCGCGGCAGCCAGCAGCTGCGCGATGCTCTTGCCGCCGCTCATGTTGACGCGCAGGGCTTCCGTGAGGTGCGTCGGCGCCGAGAGGTTGAGGTTGCGCATCATGTCGACGAAGGTGCGGCGGTCGCTAGACTGCAGGCGCGGATTGCCCGCCAGTTCTTCACCGATACTCGAGTGAGTGCGGCCCTTGTATTCGTGCGCCGGAAATACCTTGAGCGCCGGATCGAGGCGCAGCAGCCGCTCGAACAGGCTGTCGTAGAGCGCCTCGGGATCGCCGCTCGGCAGATCGGTGCGACCGGTCGCACCCATGAGCAGGGTGTCTCCGGTGAACACGCGGTCCTCGACGACCAGGCACATCGAGTCCGCGGTATGCCCCGGCGTGTGCACAACGTTCAGACGCAAACGTCCGATGCCGATCAGCTCGCCGCCCTCGACGCGGATGCCCACGAACGGCGCCGGGCTGGCGCGGTGCATCACGACCGGCACGCTCATGCGGCGCGCCAGCTCCGCGGCAGCGGAAAAGTGGTCGGCATGCGTGTGGGTATCGATCAGGTAGCGTATCTGCAGCCCGTGGCGGGCCGCCAACCCGAGGTAGCGGTCGAGCTGGGTGATCTCCGGATCGATGACCACGGCACCGCAGGTGTCCGCGCAGCCGACGAGATACGAGCGACAGCCGCCGCTCGCGACCGATTCGAAGATCACGGTAACCCCCTGCTACCGCCGCACGGCGCGGGCGGACGCGCGGCGATTTTACCCCGGCCGCAGATCGATTCGCATCGATTGCAGATCCAGCCGCCGGCGGCGATCAGTTCTTGAGCTTGTAGCCGCTCTTGAATATCCAGCGCACCAGCAGCAGGCACAACACCAGGAATGCCAGCGTCGCGGCGGTGCTCGCGACCACGTCCACGTCCGCGACTCCGAAGAAACTCCAGCGAAAGCCGCTGACCAGATACACCACCGGGTTGAAGAGCGTGATCTTCTGCCATAGCGGCGGCAGCATGCTGATCGAGTAGAAGGCGCCGCCCAGGAAGGTGAGCGGTGTCAGGACCATCAGCGGCACGATCTGCAGCTGCTCGAAGCTGTTCGACCACAACCCGATGATGAAGCCAAGCAGGCTGAAGGTCACCGCCGTCAGCACCAGGAAGCCGGCCATCCACAGTGGGTGCGCAACCTGGTAGGGGACGAACACCCGTGCCGTCACCAGGATCAGGACGCCGAGCATCACGGACTTGGTGGCGGCCGCGCCGACGTAGCCGAGCAGCACCTCGACGTATGAGACCGGCGCCGACAGCAGCTCGTAGATCGTGCCCGACCACTTGGGCAGGTAGATGCCGAACGAGGCGTTCGAGACGCTCTCGCTGAGAATCGACAGCATGATCAGGCCCGGCACGATGAACGCGCCATAGCTGACATGATCGATGGCTCCCATGCGCCGGCCGATCGCGGCACCGAAGACCACGAAGTACAGCGAGGTCGACAGCACCGGGGAGGCGATGCTCTGCATCAGCGTGCGAAACGTCCTGGCCATCTCGAAGCGGTAGATGGCGCGGATGGCGTGTACGTTCATGCGCGCGCTCGCACCAGGTCGACGAAGATGTCTTCGAGCGAGCTCTCGCTCGAGTGCAGATCCTTGACCTCGATGTTCAGCTCAGCCAGCGTCTTGAGCAGCGCGGGAATGCGCGTCTCACGGCTGTGGGCATCGAAGCTCAGGACCAGCGCATGGCCATCCGCGGACAGCGCCAGCGGATATCCCGACAGGCCTGGCGACAGCTGCGTCAGCGGCTGCTGCAACTGCAGCGTCAGCTGCCGCTTGCCGAGCTTGCGCATGAGCAGCGTCTTGTCCTCGACCACGATCAGCTCTCCCTTGCTGATCACGCCGATACGGTCGGCCATCTCCTCGGCTTCCTCGATGTAGTGGGTGGTGAGGATGATGGTGACGCCGCTGTCGCGCAGCTCGCGCACCATCTGCCACATGTCGCGGCGCAGCTGCACGTCAACCCCGGCGGTCGGCTCGTCGAGGAACAGGATCGTGGGCTCATGCGCCAGGGCCTTGGCGATCAGCACACGTCGCTTCATGCCTCCGGAGAGGTTCATGATCCGCTCGTCGCGCTTGTCCCATAGCGACAGGTCGCGCAGCACCTTTTCGCAATGCGCCGGGTTCGGTGGCTTGCCGAACAGCCCGCGGCTGAAGTTGGTGGTCGCCCAGACGCTCTCGAACGTGTCGGTATGCAGCTCCTGCGGCACCAGCCCGATGCGGCTGCGCGCGGCGCGGTAGTCGCGCACGATGTCGTGGCCATCAGCCACCACGGTGCCGGCAGTGGCGGTGACGATGCCGCAGATGATGTTGATCAGGGTGGTCTTGCCGGCGCCGTTCGGCCCGAGCAGGGCGAAAATCTCACCGCGGTGGATCGTCAGATCGATTCCGCCGAGTGCCACGAGACCGCTGGCGTAGGTTTTCCGCACCCCGCTCACCGCCAGGATGGGCGGCGCGGTGTCGAGACGGACCGTGGTGTTCCCTGGGCTGTTCATCGTCGAGCTGCTGCCGGCGCGCGGGCCTTGGTATTGACTATCGCGACCTGAGACAGCGGCTGGCAACGTCCGGTGCGACCGAGCGATAGATTAACCTGCCCACCCGGCCGTCGGCCTGCCGGGCGTGCTGCCGGCCGGCCTTAACCCTTGATTCCGGGCCGCTAGGCGGAAATGCGGGCAGGCGCACCCGAAAACCTGTAGCCTGCGCAGCGGCTCGTAACTTTCGGCTTGTCTGTCTTGGCTTGCGCGCGCCCTCGCGGCGTACCTGCGGCCAATCTCTCACCCTCGCAAAGCTTGACGAACCAGGAGGCAGGACCTGTATCTGCCGTTGTTAACTTTTTTTCGTGAGTAACTTGTGACCAAACTATACGTCGGAAATCTTCCCTTCACCGCGACCGATGAGGCCGTACGTGCATTGTTCGCCCAGCACGGCACGGTCGAGACCGTGTCGCTGATCAATGATCGCGACACCGGTCGGCCGCGTGGCTTCGGCTTCGTGGAAATGTCCAATGCCGATGCGTCGCGTGCGATGCAGGCACTAAATGGCAAGGACTTCGATGGCCGTGCCCTGAAGGTCAACGAAGCACAGGACAAAGCTGGTGGGGGCGGTGGCGGTCGCCCGCGCCGCTACTGAAGCTTAGCGTGCGGCGACAGCTCCCGGGCGCACACGCGCCCGGGAGCATCGTCCGAAAAGCGATGGGCGCGCCATGACAACCTCAGGTGACAATTTGGATCTGACTGCCTGGCCTCCCGCAAAGGACAGCACGTCGCGCCCCAGCGCGAATGATGCGCTCACCGATTACCGCGCCCGCCTGGCGCTCGCCGAGGAGGAGCGCGCTGAGCGCCGCCGTCTCGATCTGGACGAGCAGCGCTCCAGTGCGAACTCGCCCGCGGTGCGCATCCGCGCCTGGGAGAAGGTCCACGGACTGCGCATGCCCTCAGACGCCGCGCATCCCATCCTCGCCGTCATCGCCGCCGATACCGGGCTGTCCCTGAGCGAAGTTCGGGCCGAGCAGCAGGCGCGTCGGCCAGCCGCGGCGCCGGCCGCGGCGGGTGCCGCGGCGGAGTGACGCCGATCGCAGCCGCGGCTTAAGAGACTTGCAGCCGTCTGTACGGTAGGACACATTATGTGTACGACCGCACAGCGCAAAATCCCAGAATTTGGCGCGCCGAGGCCGTAAGATGCGCCGCGTGCAGTCGCACGGACCGAGCCGCAAGGCGTTGCTGGGCAGCCCCTCACCCTCCTCGGGCCTGCTACGTCCGTTTGCCGTCCTCACGCTGAACGTGG
>DATHMN010000079.1:0-35946 GCA_035487135.1 Steroidobacteraceae bacterium
TCCCTGCGGCCCCAGCCGAGCTCCGGATTGGCGAGGTCTGCCAGCGTGTAGAGCGTCGTGTCGACGTCCGGGCACACCGTGAGGCCCAGGTGTTCGAAGTCATCGCCGGTGTTGACGATGACGGTGAGTGCGTGCTGCGGCAGCACGCGGTAGAGCCCGAGTGCGAGCTTGGCGCCGCCGATGCCGCCGCACAATGCGACGATCTGGCCGCTCACCGGAACAGGTCCTCGGACAGCGGACGCAGCAGGGCGCGCGCGGGACACTCGGGTGCGCGCACGGCCAGGCCCCGAATGAGCACGGCCGGTATGCCCTCGGCGGCCTCGCCCATCAAGAGTCCCGCAGCCCCCGCCAGCGCATCAGCGAGGGCGACCTCGGTCACCTCGAGCCGGCGGCCCGCGCGATCGGCCTCGCCGCGCCGGTCGAGCAGCGCGGGGAAGCCGGCGGCGCCGATCGCGACGTTGACCACTCCGCGCCGCCACGGTCGTCCGAAGCTGTCGCTGATGATGACCGCGAGCGGGAATCCCAGGCGACCCGCGAGCGTAGCGCGCAGCGCCGCGGCGGATGCGTCCGGATCGACCGGCAGCAGCAGGACCTGTGGCGCGCCCGCGGCGCACGGAACATTGGAGCGGTCGATGCCGGCATTCGCCATCACGTAACCCAGGCGGTGGCGCACGATCAGCACGTCGGGCTGCGCCCGCAGGACTTCGCTCGACTCGGCGAGGATCAGTTCGACCAGGCGCGGATCTTTGCGCGTGAGCCGCGCGAGCTCGCGCGCGCGCTCCCCGGGCATGACCTGCGCGAGATCAACCTGGCGCCCCTCAGCCTTGGAGACGATCTTCTGCGCAACCACCAGCACGTCGTCCGGCTCGGGGCGGGCGCGCGCGAATGCCTGGCCGAGGTGCGCCGCCAGATCATCGCCGCGGCGCACTTCCGCGACATCGCGCAGCGGGATCAGGGTCAGCTCGCCCGCCACATTCATTCGAGGCCGGGCTCGTTGAGTGCGCCGGTGATGCGCACGCCGGCGCCATCGACGGCATAAGTCTTGTTGATGAAGATCAGCACCGAGGTGAGTGCCTCGGCGGCGGCCGAATTGGCCAGCGCGCCGCCGTGCAGGCCACGCAGCTGCGCGGCCTCGGCCAGCCGGATGACCTGGGCGCGCGCCGCGCGGCTGTCCCCGAACACCAGCACGTCGCAATCGATCACGGCATCGGTGGCGAGCTTGTGAGCGGCCACGCTGTGGAAGGCGGAGACCACCGTGACGCCTGGACCGAGCAGCTGCTGCGCGCGCTGCGCGGCGCTGCCCTCCGCTGGCAGCTGCACGCGCATGACCTTGGGCGGCACCAGCGGCACCGTGGTGTCGACCAGCAGCTTGCCCTGGACGACCGGTGCGATCTCGCCGAGCGTTGCTGCGTGGGCCGCGTAGGGAACGGTGACGACGATGGTCGTGGCGCGCTCGGCCGCCGCGCGGTTGGATGCGGCTGCGACCGTGCGGCCGCTTGCGGCACTCAGCTGCGCGGCGCTGGCGGCGGCGCGCGCCGCGTCGCGCGAGCCGATGATGACATCGAGGCCGGCCCGCACCCAGCGGCGGGCGAGCGCCGCGCCGAGGTTGCCGGTGCCGCCCACCATTGCGATCAGTGCATCGTTCACGGCGCGCGCTCCTGAACTAGAACTTCAATCCGCTATCGCTCACCACCGGCACGTTGGTCCAGCGCTCATCCGGGGTGCGATACCAGCCGCCGGCTGCGAGTGCGCCGCCATCCAGGTGCAGCGTCGTGCCGGTCACCCAGGCCGACAGCTCGCTCGCCAGGAACAGCGCGCAGCCTGCCGCATCATTCGGCACACCGAAGCGCCCGAGCGGAATCCAGCGGCGCACATGATCACGATACTGCGGTTGGATGTATAGCGAGGGTTTGACCTGCTCGGTCTCGGTGGTCTCCGGTGCGATCGCGTTCACGCGGATGGCACGCGGTGCGAGTTCCAGCGCCAGGCTCTTGGTGAAGCCGGTAACGCCGGCCTTGAAGGCGGCGTAGATCGAGGCCAGCGGAATGCCGCGGAAGGCCTCGATGGTCGAGACGTTGATGATGCTGGCGCCGCGCGCGGCGCGGCGCAGCAGCGGAATAGCAGCGCGCGTCACCATGAACATGTGGCGCAGGTTGATGGCGTACAGCGCATCCCACTCCTCTTCGGTGGTGCGCTCAAACGGCTTTACGTTACCGAGGAAGTCGCCCACGTTGTTGACCAGCACGTCGAGCGCACCGCTGCGCTGTTCGATCTCGCTCATCAGGGTCTGCACCTGGGCGGCGGCACGCACGTCGGTGACGCGCGCCCAGCTGTCCGGGCTCGCCGCGCGCAGCGCCGTTTGTGCGGCGGCGGCGCGCGCGGCATCGATCTCGGCCACCACGACGCGCGCGCCGCAGGCGGCAAAGGCACGGGCAATGGCGAGCCCGATGCCGGCTCCGCCGCCGGTCACGAGCGCGGTCTTGCCGGACAGGTCGAGCGAGGGAGCGTCGTTCATTTGCAGGATTCTCCGTGACACACCGGCCGATACAGTAGCGCACATGACGCAAGTGGCAATCGGGCTCTACGGCCTGCAGAAGTGGTTTGCGGGCGACTTTGCCCCCGTGACCGAGATCGTCAAAATCGCGGAAAGCAAGGGCGTGGACCTGGTCAGCATCACCGACCACGTGGTGATGGGCGAGAACGTTCACAACTACCCTTACGGCAAGTTTCCGGCGCCGCTCGATTTCCCCTGGTTCGAGCCGATCACCGTGCTCGCGGCCATCGCGGCAGTCACGCAGAAGATCCGCCTGGGCACCGGCATCCTGATCTCACCGCTGCGCCCCGCCGTGCTGCTCGCCAAGCAGCTCGCGACGCTCGATGTCATGTCGCGCGGCCGGGTCGTCATCGGCCTGGGGGTTGGCTGGCAGAAAGAGGAATACGAGGCGGCGGGCGTCCCCTGGGAGGGGCGCTATGCGCGCTTCGACGAGCAACTCAAGGTGTGTCGCCTGCTGTGGAGCGAGGCGCCCGCGGCATTCCACGGCAGCACGCTCGACTTCGAGCGGATCCACGCCTTTCCGCGTCCGGTGCAACCCGGCGGCGTGCCGGTGTGGATGGGACTGGCGCCCAGCGAGCGCAACATCGAGCGCATGGCACAGTTCGCCGACGGCTGGATCCCCATGGAGCAGGATCCGGCGAAGCTCGCGCCCGTCATTGGCCGCATCCGCGCGGCGGTCGCTGCCAAGGGCCGGGACCCGCAGTCATTCGGCGTGCGCGTGGTACCGCGCTTCGTATTCCGCCACGACGGCACCCCCGACCTCGAGGCAACCCTCGCGCAGGTGCCGGCGCTGGTGAGCGCCGGGGCGAGCGCCGTGGAGGTGTTTCCTTACGTGTTCTGCCGCGGTCCGGGGGACTTCGAGGCGTTCTGTACGCGGCTGGTCGCCCTGCGGACGGCCTGAGCTCACAGCCCTCTTAAAAAAGAGAGCAGCGCGGCGTTCACCGCCTGCGGCTGCTCCTGCATCACGAAGTGACCGGCGCCGGGCACCAATACCGTGTCACGCAGTCCGGGCACACGGCGTTGCTGCGTAGCGAGCGCATCCGCCGGCAGCAACTTCAGCACCACGTCCTGCGCACCGGCGATGAACAGCGCCGGCTGAGTGATGTTGGCATCGGCGTACGCGGCGCCCAGCTCCCAGTTGCGGTCGGCCATGCGGTAGGAATGGAGGCCGCCGATGAAGGTTCGGTCCGGTGCGGCGCAGGTGTATTCCGCGAGGTAGTGCTCGAACTCGGCTACCGACAACCAGCGCCAGGGCAGAGGCGGCGCCGGCGCCAGCACGTCCAGGTAGCCGGTTCCCGCACTCGGGAATCGTGTCCAGTCGAGCAGTCGGCCCTCGGCGCTCAGCGCATGCAGCAGCCGCAGCAGAAACTCGCGCGGCGCGGCTCCCAGCTCGCGCTCTGCCGGACCGATGGCCTGGAAGTAGTGCATGTGGAAGAAGTGCTCACGGGCAATCGCGGCGAACGCGGCCGAGGGACGCACGCCCGGGATGGCAAACGCCCGCCCGGGCGGGATCTCGCTCGCGTCCGCCTGCGAGCCCGCACCGCCGCGGCCGGCGAGATCGAAATCGTACGGGCAGCTCATGATCACCAGCGCGCGCACGCGCTGCGGGTGCCGTACGGCCAGGTTGCACACCTCTTGGGCGCCGAAGTCGTGACCCACGAAGACCGCCTGCTCGAGGCCGAGCGCATCCAGGAGGCCGAGCATGTCGGCCATGACCTGATCGGCATCGTAAGCTGCCGCCTCCGGCGGCCGGTCGCTGCGGCCATAGCCGCGCTGATCCGGCGCGATGGCGTGGTAACCGGCGGCGGCGAGGGCTGGCAGCTGATGCCGCCAGCTGTAGCCGAGGCCGGGGAAGCCGTGGCACAGGATGACTGCAGGTCCTGCGCCCTGCATCGTCACCTGCAGCGTCACGCCGTTGGTCCGCAGCCGCTCGTGCCTCGTTAAGCTCATGTGCCGTTATGATGCGCAAAGCGTAGCGAGGTCGCCATGACCCCTCCAGAGGCCTCGGACGAGGCACCCGTCATCGCCCTGTGCTGGGGCACGCTGATCGGCGTGCCGCTCGAGGTGCTGATCGAGGCGGCCGGCGCGGGCGGCCTGGGGGCGATCACACTCACGGCGCGCATGTATGAGGCGAGCCGCGCTGCGGGCCGCAGCGTCGCGGAGCTGCGCGCCCGCCTGAATGCCAACGGCGTGCGCGTGCATGCCATCGACCCACTGATCAGCGTGCTGCCGGGGACGCCGTGGCCGGACGCGGTGCCGCTGGAGAACCGTGCTTATTTCGAGATCAGTGAGGATGACTGTTACCGCGCGGCAGAGGCGCTCGAGGCGGAAACCATCAATCTCGCGCACTTCGGCGGCACGGCGGTGAGCGAGCAGGCGTTCATCGACTGTCTCGGGCCGCTGGCCGAGCGCGCGCGCCGCCATGGCGTGCGCCTGACGCTCGAGTTTCTGCCCGAGAGCGCCATCCCTGATCTGGCTGCGGCGCAGCGCATCGTCAGCGCGGTGGGTGTCGGCCATCTCGGCATCATGTTCGATAGCTGGCACTTTGCCCGCAGCGGCGGCACCCTCGGGCAGCTTGCGGGCGTGCCGGCCGGACTGATCGGCGGCCTGCAGATCTCGGACCGCATCACCCCCGCCCCCGGAACGGTCTATGCTCCGATGAGCGGGCGCCTGCTGCCTGGCGAGGGCGAGCTGCCGCTCGTGGAGATGGTCAGCCGGTTGCTGTCGGCCCAGCCGCACCTCACGGTGGGGGTGGAGGTCTTCAGCGATGATCTGAAGAGCCTGACCCCCACGGAAGTGGCCCTGAAGGTGGCCGCGAGCGCCGGCGCGGTGCTGCGACAGGTGGTGCGGGGCTGAAAGCTCAAGTCCCTGTTCTCGAAGGCCGACGGCGCCTGCCGCCGTTGCAGTCACCAGGCGGTTTGAGTATATTTCGCGACCCTTTTGAATCCCTAGAAGGGCGCTTTGACCTGACGGGTTGACGCGTATCTCCTTGCCGCACCGGGCAAGCCTTAAATCCGGGCGGCTTTAACCGTAAGGAGCATCCATGAGGCATTACGAAATCGTTTTCCTGGTACACCCGGATCAGAGCGAGCAGGTGCCCGCCATGATCGAGCGCTACAAGGGCATGATCGCCGCCGGTGGCGGTCAGGTGCACCGTCTTGAGGACTGGGGCCGCCGCCAGCTGGCCTATCCACTCTCCAAGGTGCACAAAGCGCACTACGTGCTCATGAACGTCGAGACCGACCAGAAGACGCTCGATGAGCTGACCGGCGCCTTCCGCTTCAGCGACGCGGTGCTGCGGCACCTGGTCGTGAACATGGATGCCGCCGTGACCGACCCCTCGCCCATGGCCAAGGCCGCGGACGAGGAGGGTGAGGGTGGTGGCGCGCGGCGCCGCGAGCGCGCGCGCGATGACGGCCCTCCGGGCGGGGACGATGAGGATTCGGCCGGCGAGGGCGCCTGAGGCGCACGCTCCCGTCACCTAAAGCATCCGAGGATCACGCATCATGGCCATGTCTAGAGAAGGGCGTTCGGGCGGCGGCGGCAGCCGCTTTTCGCGCCGTAAGAAGTTCTGCCGCTTCACCGCTGAAGGGGTGAAGTCGATCGATTACAAGGATCTCGCCACGCTCAAGGGCTACATCACCGAGACCGGCAAGATCGTGCCGAGCCGCATCACCGGCACCAAGTCTTTCTACCAGCGCCAACTCGCCCAGGCGATCAAGCGCGCGCGCTTTCTGGCGCTCCTGCCGTACACCGATCAGCATTAGAGGCGTTTGCGATGGAAGTCATTCTTCTGCAGAAAGTCGCCAATCTCGGCAACATCGGTGACCGCGTGAAGGTGCGTTCCGGCTTCGGGCGCAACTTCCTCCTGCCGCAGGGCAAGGCGACGCTCGCCACGCCCGACAACGTCGCGCGCTTCGAGGCGCGCCGCGCCGAGCTCGAACACCACGCGCGCGAGCAGCTGACCTCGGCCGAGGAGCGCGCCGCAGCTCTCAAAGAGTTCAAGCTGACCCTGCAGGCCAAAGCCGGCACTGAGGGCAAGCTGTTCGGCTCCATCGGTACGAGCGATATCGCCGAGGCGCTGAGCCGCGCCAATTTCAAGATCGAGCGCAGCGAGGTGCGCCTGCCGGAGGGGCCGCTGCGCATGCTCGGCGAGCATACCGTCACGCTGCATCTGCACGCCGACATCGACGTGCCGCTGCAAGTGGCGATCGTTCCGGAAGAGTAAGCCGCAGGCGCGGCCACGGTGTCCGGTTCCGCCAAGTCGCGCGGGGATGCCGGTTCGGTTGCGCTGCTTGATGCGCCCGCGCCACCGCACTCGGTCGAGGCCGAGCAGGCAGTGCTCGGCGGACTGCTGCTCGATGCGGCCGCCTGGGACAACGTCGCCGATGCCATTACCCAGGAAGACTTCTACCGCCCCGACCACCGGCTGATCTTCACGGCCATCGGCGATCTCGCCGGTGCCGGCAAGCCGTGCGATGTGGTCACGGTGTCGCAGCATCTGCAGAGTCTGAGCCTGCTCGAGTCGGCCGGCGGGCTCGCCTATCTCAGCTCGATCGCGCGCGACACGCCGAGTGCGGCCAATGTGCGCGCCTACGCTGACATCGTGCGCGAGCGCTCGCTGCTGCGGCAGCTGATCCGCGCCGGTACCGACATCGCCGCGGCGGTCTTCAACAACGACGGCGAGAGCGCACGCACGCTGGTCGATCTCGCCGAACAGCGCGTGTTCGCGATTGCCGAGGGCAGCTTCCGCCGGCGCGAAGGCGCGGTGGCGGTGCGCACGCTGTTGCCGGCAGTCATCGACCAGATCGATGAGTGGCACAACAACCCCGACAAGCTGCGCGGGCTGCCCACCGGCTTCACCGAGTTCGACAAGCTCACCGGCGGGCTGCGCGGCGGAGATCTGGTCATCGTCGCGGGGCGCCCGTCGATGGGCAAGTCGACGCTCGCAGTCAACATGGCGGAATATGCCGCGGTCCACCCAGCCATCCGCGCATCGGTCGCCATCTTCACCCTGGAGATGCCCTCCGAGCAGGTGATCACCCGCATGCTGTCCTCGATCGGCGGGGTGCCGCTCAACAGCCTGCGCAGCGGCAAGATCTCGGATGAGGACTGGGTGCGCATCACCAGCGCCACCAGTCAGCTGTCGGAAGCCAAGATCTTCGTCGACGAGACCCCGGCGCTGAACCCCACCGAGCTGCGCGCGCGCGCCCGCCGCGTCAAGCGCGAGCACGGTCTGAGTCTGGTGGTGGTCGACTACCTGCAGCTGATGCAGGTGCCGGGAACCCAGGAGAACCGTGCCACCGAGATTGCCGAGGTGTCGCGCGGCCTGAAGGCGCTCGCCAAGGAGCTGCAGGTGCCGGTCATCGCGCTGTCGCAGCTGAATCGTGCGGTGGAACAGCGCGAACACAAGAAGCCGGTGATGTCTGACCTGCGCGAATGCGTGACCGGGGAGACGCTGGTGTGCCTCAGCGACGGACGGCGCGTGCCGATCGCATCCCTGGTCGGCAGCGCACCCGAGGTATGGGCGCTGGATCCGCTCAAGCGTCTGGTGGCCGCCGCGGCCGACAAAGTGTGGGAAGTCGGGCGCCGCCCGGTGCTGCGGCTCGAGCTCGCGAGCGGGCGGGTGCTGCGCGCCACCGCCGAGCACCGGCTGCTGGCGGCTTCCGGCTGGACCACGCTGGACACGCTGCGCGCCGGCGACCGCCTGGCGCTGGCGCGCGCGCTGCCCGAGCCGCTGAAGCCGCTGCGCTGGCCCGATCACCGTGTAGTCCTGCTCGCGCACCTGGTGGGCGATGGCAGCTATCTCATCCACCAGCCGCTGCGCTACACCACCGCCTCCGAGGAGAACAGTGTGGCCGTGCAGCAGGCGGCCGAGCGCTTCGGCTGTCGCGTGGCCCGCAATGATGGCGCCGGTCACTGGCATCAGCTGGTGATCAGCGGCAGCGGCAACCGCTACGCCCCGCTCGGCGTCGGCAAATGGCTGCGCGAGCTCGGCATCTTCAATCAGCATGCCCAGCAGAAGACGCTGCCCGCGGCGGTGTTCTCGCTCGACAACCGCCAGATTGCGCTGCTGCTGCGCCACCTGTGGGCGACCGACGGCGAGCGCCGCCGTCCGGACAACGAGCGGCGGCACAGCGAGCAGGTGCGCTTCAGCACCGCGAGCGCGCTGCTGGCGAATGACGTCGCCGCGCTGCTGCTGCGCCTCGGGATCGTCGCGCACGTGCACGCAGAGCCGGGCGCGCGCAGTCGCGCGCTCTACCACGTCGAGGTCAATCAGCGCGAGGCGCAGCGCACCTTCATCGCGACGGTCGGGGCGTTCGGCCCGCGCGTGCTGCCCCTGCAGCAGCTGGCCGAGCACCTGGCGGCACTGCCGCAGGGCGTGGAGGGCGACAACGTCGTGCAGCTGCAGGCGCGCGCACGCCTGTTGCCGCAGGCCTTCGCGCGGCGCGGCGCTCTGACGCAGCGCTCGGGTTACGCCGCCGCGGTGCATTCCGCCGAGCCCGATCCGTGGGCCGCGGCCGATGTGGTCTGGGACCGGATCACCTCGATCGTTCCGGACGGCGAGCAGGTGGTGTTCGACCTCACGGTGCCCGGCCCTGCCAGCTGGCTGGCGGACGGGGTGGTGTCGCACAACTCCGGCAGCCTCGAGCAGGATGCCGACATGATTCTGCTCATCTATCGCGAGGAGGTGTATGACCGCAACACCACCAAGAAAGGCATCGCGGAGATCGACCTGGTCAAGCACCGCAACGGCGAGATTGGCCAGTTTCTGCTGACCTTCCAGGGCCAGTACACACGCTTCGCCAACTACGCGCCCGACTCGTACGCGGAAGGCGTACTCAGGTGAGCCGGCTCATCCGGGCCGTCATCGACACTCACGCCCTCAGACACAACCTCAGCGTCATCAAAGAACGCGCCGGCCGCGCCAAGGTGATCGCGGTCGTCAAGGCCAACGCCTACGGTCACGGCCTCACCAGTACCGCGCTCGCGCTGAGCGGCGCCGATGCGCTCGCGGTCGCGCGTCTGGAGGAGGGCATGGCGCTGCGGGCCGCCGGGGTCAGCCAGCGCATCGTGCTGCTCGAGGGAGTCTTCACCCCCGACCAGCTCGAGGATGCCGCCGATGAGCAACTGGATCTGGTGGTGCATGATGCGCTGCAGATCGAGCTGCTCGAGCGCGGCGGCAGCGCCGCACGCTTCGCGCTGTGGATCAAGATCGACAGCGGCATGAACCGCCTCGGCTTCGAGTGTAAGGATTTTCCCGCAGCGCTCGCGCGTATCCGCAGCCTGCAGCCCGCGCCGCGTGAGCTGCGTCTGCTGACGCACCTCGCCTGCGCCAACGAGCGCGACGAGGGCGCCACACGCGCGCAGCTGGAGCGCTTCGGCGCCGTGACGCGCGGCCTCGACTACCAGATCAGCATCGCCAACTCCGCCGGTCTGTTCGGCACCCTGCCGCTCGGCTGTGACTGGGTGCGCCCGGGTATTGCCCTGTACGGCGCCTCGCCCTTCGATGACTGCAGCGCCGGGCAGCTCGGCCTGCACCCGGTCATGACGCTCACCAGCTCGGTGATCGCGGTGCGGCGCGTGCCGCGCGGTGAGGCGGTGGGTTACGGCGGCGCCTGGGTGGCGCCGCGCGACTCGCTGATCGCGATCGTGGCGGCCGGCTACGGCGATGGCGTGCATCGCAGTTTTCAGAACGGCACCCCGGTGCTGATCGAGGGCCGGCGCGCGCCGCTCGTCGGCCGCGTGTCCATGGACATGATCGCGGTCGATGTGAGTGCGCTGCCGGCGGTGCAGGTCGGCACCCAGGTCGTGCTGTGGGGCGCGCAGCTGCCGGTCGAGGAAGTCGCGCGCCACGCCGGCACCATCGCCTACGAACTGTTGTGCAGTGTCAGCCAGCGCGTACCGCTCGAGCCACGCTGAAAGGAACGACGACTCCCATGCAAATCTGGCAACTGATCATCCTCTCCGTGGTCCAGGGCATCGCCGAGCTGCTGCCGATCTCGAGCTCCGCGCACGTCATCATCACCGAGAAGCTGCTGGGGCTGGATCCCACCGCGCCGCAGATGACGCTGCTGCTGGTCATGCTGCACACCGGCACCATGTTCGCGGCCATCGTCTACTTCTGGCGCTCCTGGCGCACGACCTACTTCAGCTCCGCTGGCGCATTCCGCCGCAACGCACTGCAGGTGGTGATCGCCACCCTCGCCACCGCACTCGTCGGTCTGCTGCTGCTCGAGCTGATCAAGCACCTGGTCGCTCATGGGCGCGCCGACTTCGAGATCGAAACGTTGTTCGGCAATGCGCGCCTGATGGCGGTGGCACTGTTCGCTGCGGGCCTGTTGATCATCTGCTCGGCGCGCGCGCGAAGCGGTGCGGCGCCGCTCACGCCGCGGCGCGCCGCCTGGATCGGCATGGTGCAGGGCGTGTGCCTGCCGTTCCGGGGCTTCTCGCGCTCCGGTGCCACCATCTCCACCGGCATGCTGCTCGGGCTCGCGCGCCGCAGCGCCGAGGAGTTCAGCTTTGCGCTCGCTGTGGTGCTGACTCCAGCGGTCGTCTATCAGGAACTGCACAGGCTGCACAAGGCGCAGGCACTGGCGCCACAGGCGCAGTCACTGACGCACGCGCTGGCACCGAGCCTGCTCGGCATGCTGCTGAGTTTTCTCGCGGGACTGCTGGCGCTGCGCTGGCTGTCGCGCTGGCTCGAGCAGGGACGCTGGCACTACTTCGGCATCTACTGCCTGGCGGCCGCGCTCGTGGTGCTGTGGATCGGCTGAGGGCCGCAGCGCCGCCTCAGTTGACGAAGAATCCCATCTTGACGCCGGCCAGCTGGATGACGTCGTTGTCGTTCAGCTTGGTGGCCTGGGCGCCGATCGGCGTGCCATTCAGCAGCGGGAAGTCATTCTCTTTGCCGCTGTCGACGTGCACGATGTAATAGGCCTCGGAGCGGCGCGTGATGGCGGCAACCTGCACCCCCGGACGACCGAGGGTGGTGAGTGCCTTGCTGAGCTCGACCTCGCGGCCGGCGAAGGCGCCCGAGAGTACCTGCAGCTTCGCCTTCTTGAGCGCCGTGGCGTTGCCGTCGCTGAGTACGCGTGAGCGTCCGGTGGCGCCCAGGCCTGCGTTGATCTTGTCGGCCTGCTCGGCCGCCGTGCGCAGCTTCTCCACCGGACGGGCGGAGGGCTGGATCACCATGGTCTTCTCGAACTCGTCCTGCTGTTCGTCGTCCTCGACGAAGCGCAGCTGGTGGTGGCCGACCGTGATCACATCACCGTGCTGCAGCGCGTGCTTCTTGATCAGCTTGCCGTTGACGTAAGTGCCGTTGGTGCTGTTCAGATCCTCGAGGAACGAGTCGTTGAGGATATTGATGATCAGCGAGTGGTGCCCGCTGACGGCAGCGTTGTCGATGCGGATGTCATTGTCAGGGAGGCGCCCGATCGTGTAGCGCTCCTTGTTCATGTTGTATTCCGCCATCACCTGGCCATCCAGGCTTAAGACCAACCTTGCCATGTGCTTTCTGCCTTTATCGCTCAGCCGAACCAGCCCAGGATCTTGTCGAATATCTTCGTCCGTGCCGGAAACGCATCCATGATATGCGCCATGACGACCGAGACGTTGTCGCGTCCCCCATTGTCATTGGCCAGTTGAATCAACTGTTTGGCGACCGTATCCAGATTAGCACTAAAGGTGTTTATGGTTAAATGAATATCTTCATCTTCGACCATATCTGAGAGGCCGTCGGAGCACAGGACGTAGACTTCGCCCTTGCCGACCGGAACCTCCTGAATCTCCACGTCCACGTTCGGCTCCACGCCCAGTGCCCGTGTGACGTAGTTCTTATTTGCAGCCCTCTGTGCTTCCTCGGCGGAGTAAAACCCGCGGTCGACCAGCTCCTGCAGCAGCGAGTGGTCCATAGTCACCTGCTCGAACTTGTCGCCCCGCTGGCGGTACAGTCGCGAGTCGCCGACGTGGGCGATGGTGACCTTGTTGTCAAAAAACAGCGCCGCGACCACCGTGGTGCCCATGCCTTCACACTGCGCCTGGGTGTGCGCGGTCTGATAGATGATCTTGTTGGCACGGCTGATGGCATCGCGCAGGATGATGTTGGGACGCGACAGGCCGGACTCGCGATCGGCAATCGCCAGGTCCTCGCGTTCGACGTGCTCGCGCACCAGGTTGACGATGGTCTTCACGGCGATGCCGCTCGCGACTTCACCGGCGTTGTAGCCGCCCATGCCGTCGGCCAGTACCAGAAGACCAATCTCGGCATCGACTGCAATCGTGTCCTCGTTGTGCTCGCGCACCTTGCCCGTATCGGACAGACCCACGAAGCGCACTTTGTTGCGCAAACTCATGCGCCGCCCTGACCCGCCCGTGGCCGACCGTGTGTGATACGCGTCACTTTCCCGTCCCCGATACGAACTGGCATAAGCTAGCATCGCCAGCCGGGGTCCCGAGTGGCTTTGGTCACAAAAGACGCCTTTCGGGGCTCCCCGGCGCGGAATCCTAGCTCAAAGTCTGATCAAAGGCGCTGCGATGGCCCGGCCCAGTCCTCTGTACGTGTGCGGCTCCTGTGCCGCTGAGACCCTCAAGTGGCAGGGTCAGTGCCCCGCCTGCGGCGAGTGGAACTCGCTCGAACAGCGGGCGGCCCGCGTGCGCCCGCTCGCGCGCGCGGACGCGGTGAGCCTCGATCCCGGCCCGCTCGCGCACAGCGCCGCACGCCTGGCGAGCGGGGCGGCGGAGCTCGATCGGGTGCTCGGGGGTGGCATCGTTGCGGGCTCGGTCATTCTGCTGGGCGGCGAGCCGGGCATCGGCAAGTCAACACTGCTGCTGCAGCTGGCCGCTTTCGCCAGCGCCAGCCGTGCGGTGCTGTACGCGAGCGGCGAGGAATCCGTGGCGCAGGTGGGCCTGCGGGCGCAGCGGCTTGGTGTCAGCGCACCGCAGCTGAAGGTCGTGACCGCCACCGAGCTGTCGGCGATTCTCGAGCTGGCGGCCGAGAGCAGCGCGGCGCTGCTGATCATCGACTCGATCCAGACGGTGGCGAGTGCCAACTGCGGTGGCGCCCCCGGCGCGGTCGCGCAGCTGCGCGAATGCACGCAGGAGCTGGTGCGCTTCGCCAAGGCGAGCGGCACCGCGGTCATCATCGTCGGACACGTCACCAAGGAAGGCACGATCGCCGGGCCGCGCCTGCTCGAGCACCTGGTCGACACCGTGTTGTACTTCGAGAGTGAGGCCGGCAGCCGCTACCGCATCGTGCGCGCCACCAAGAATCGCTTTGGCGCCGCCAACGAGCTCGGTTTCTTCGCCATGACCGGCGCCGGCCTCAAAGAGGTGCGCAACCCCGCGGCGATCTTCCTCGCCCGCGCCGCCGAGCCCGCAGCCGGCAGCATCGTCACGGTGAGCCGCGACGGCGGCCGGCCGCTCCTGATCGAGCTGCAGGCACTCGTCGACCGCATGCGCTTTGGTGCGCCGCGGCGTATCGCGCAGGGGCTCGATGCCAACCGCCTGGCGATGCTGCTGGCCGCGGCCAACCGCCACGCGGAGGTCTCCCTGCAGGAGTACGACGTGTTCGTCAATGTGGTCGGCGGAATCGAGATCGCCGAGACCTCGTGGGACCTGCCGGTGCTCATGGCGCTCGCCTCGAGCCTCAAAGCGCAGGCGCTCCCGGCACAGCTGGTGGCCTTCGGTGAAATCGGCCTGACGGGTGAAGTTCGCCCGGTGGCCTACGGCGATGAGCGGCTGCGCGAGGCGGCTGCGCAGGGGTTCAAGCTCGCGGTCGTGCCGCAGGGCAACGCGCCGCGCCGGCCGCCGCCCGGGCTCGAGGTGGTGGGGGTGAGCCGCATCGCCGAGGCACTCGCGGCGGCACTGCGCCGCTGACGCTGCGTCAGGCGCTCTTCAGGAGCGCCGGCGGTCGCACGCGCACGGTGCGCACGGTGTTGTCGGCCGTCTGCAGCACCTCGAACTCATAGTCGCCGACCCGCACCATCGTGCCCGGGTCGGGGATGGCCTCGAGGTGCTCGAGCAACAGGCCGTTGACGGTCTTGGGGCCGCCGGTGGGCAGCTGCCAGCCGAGGGCGCGGTTCAGCGCACGGATGGTGGCGCTGCCGTTGACGATGTAGACCCCGGGCCGCTCCAGGTGCGCGTCCTTGTGAGTGACGGTGGCAGGATCGGTGGTGAACTCGCCGACGATCTCCTCGAGGATGTCCTCGAGCGTCACCAGTCCCTCGATGTCGCCGTACTCATTGACCACGAAAGCAATGCGGCGGCGGTTGCGTTGGAAGAAGCCGAGCTGCACGTTGAGCGCGGTGCCCTCGGGCACGAAATAGGGTTCGCGGCTGCGCGCGATCTCGATCAACCGCTCGCGCGTCAGCGTGCCGCGCACCAACTCGTTCGCCACGCGCTTCATGTGCAACAGGCCCACCAGGTTGTCGAGCTCGCCTTCGTACACCGGCAGGCGCGTATGCGGCGTCTGGCGCAGTTGCGCCAGCACGTCTTCCCAGCTCTCGTTGACGTCGATGCCGGAGATCTCCTGGCGCGGGATCATGATGTCGTTCACGGTGAGGTGCCCGAGATCGAGGATCGACAGCAGCATCTGCCGGTGACGTGCCGGGATCACCGGTGCTGCCTCACTCACCACTGTACGCAGCTCCTCGGCGCTGAGCGCCTGGGCACTGCTGGTGGCGCGGCCCACGCCGAACAGGCGCAGGAACGCGTACGCCAGCGTGTTGGTGAGCCACAGTGCCGGGCGCGCCACCAGCACCAGCACGCGGTAGATGGGCGCGGCGTGCAGCGCCACGCCTTCGGGGTTCGAGGCTGCGTAGATCTTGGGCGCAAGCTCGCAGAACACGATCACGATGATGGTCAGCAGCACCCCGGCGGTGGGCACGGCGTAGCGGTAACCGCTGCGCTGCGCGAGGATGGTGGCGATCGCCGAGGCGAACACCGAGGCCGCTGCCAGGATCACCAGGTTCGCCCCCAGCCAGTCATCCGGCTTCAGCAGCAGGCGCTCGAGCACGCGTGCGGTGGCCGAGCCCGACTGCGCGCGATGGCGCACGCGGTAACGGTTGACCGACAGCATCGCGACTTCGGTTCCGGAGGAGAAGGCGACGACGACGAGCAGCAGCAGCAGGGCGAACAGCAGCGGGGTGGGCGAGGCGAGGTTCAAGGCGGCATTCCTTGAGTGGCGGTCATGACAAGCATAGAAGCTTTGCGGGCGGTCGCGGGAAAACCCCGCGGCGGGCCGTATAATCCGGCCATCCAGGGCTTTGACCGACCCCCATGTTCGACCAGCTGACGGCACGCCTGTCGCGCACCATCGAGAGCCTGCGCGGGCGCGGCCGCATCACCGAAGACAACATTGCCGAGGCGCTGCGCGATACGCGCGTGGCACTGCTCGAGGCCGACGTCGCGCTGCCGGTTGTCAAATCGTTCATCGAGCAGGTGAAGGGCAAGGCGCTCGGCGCGGACGTGCTGTCGAGTCTCACGCCCGGCCAGGCGTTCATCGGCATCCTGCACGGCGAGCTGGTGCAGCTCATGGGCGGCGCACAGGCGCGCTGGCAGCTGCACGCGAGTCCGCCGGTGGTGCTGCTGCTGGCGGGTCTGCAGGGGGCGGGCAAGACCACCACGGCGGCGAAGCTGGCGCGCTGGCTGAGCGAGCGCGAGAAGAAGCGTGTGCTCATGGTGAGCACCGACGTGCGCCGGCCGGCGGCGATGCTGCAGCTCGAACGCCTCGCCGGCCAGGTGCAGGCCGAGTACTTCCCGGCCTCCGCCGCCGATGCGCCCGCGGCCATCGCCAGCGCAGCGCTGGCACGGGCCCGCAACGGCGTGTTCGACGTCCTGATCGTCGACACCGCCGGGCGGCTGCACGTCGATGCGGAGCTGATGGCCGAGGTGCGCGACATCGACCGCGCGGTGGGCGCCGCGGAGCGGCTGTTCGTGGTCGATGCCATGGCCGGGCAGGACGCGGTGAACGCCGCGCGCGCCTTCGGCGCCGCGCTCGATCTCACCGGCGTGATCCTCACCAAGGCGGATGGTGATGCCCGCGGTGGCGCGGCGTTGTCGGTCCGTCAGGTCACCGGCAAGCCGATCGTGTTCTTGGGCGTGGGCGAGAAGATCGAGGCGCTCGAGCCGTTCGATCCCGAACGCATGGCGGCGCGCATCCTCGGCATGGGCGATGTGGTCAGCCTGGTCGAACAGGTGCACCGCCAGGTCGATCACGCCGAGGCGCAGCGCCTCGCGCACAAGGTCGCCCGCGGCAAGAGCTTCGACATGGCTGACCTGCGCAGCCAGCTCGAGCAGCTGCAGAAAATGGGCGGCGTAGGCGCGCTGCTCGACAAGCTGCCCGGGAGCGTGGCCAAAAAGGGTGCCGTTTCAGGGGATAGCGGCGACCGCGAGGTACGCCGGCAGATCGCCATCATCAATTCCATGACCCCGCGTGAGCGGCGCAATCCGGGGGTCATCGATGGCTCGCGCCGCCGCCGCATCGCCGCAGGCTCAGGCGTGCAGGTCCAGGACGTCAACCGCCTGCTCAAGCAATTCATGGAGATGCAGCGGGTCATGAAGAGCATGAAGGGCGGGCGGCTGCGTCAGCTCATGAGCGCCTTCAAAGGCGGCCTGCCGCCAGGGTTTCCGCCCCGCTAGGGCCCCTGGCGACGCAGCGCGCGCGCCGCAGAAAAACTGGCGCAGGATTCGCAGGTTGCGTAGAATCCGCGCTCTTTTTTGGGCGCCCTCCGCGGGTGCCGCGAGCTTAGTGAGAGCAACAGAATCATGGTAACCATTCGCCTGACGCGGCGCGGGGCGCGCAACCAGCCCTTCTATCACGTCGTCGTGACCGACAGCCGCAAGCGCCAGGGCGGCCCGAGCCTGGAACACGTCGGCTTCTTCAACCCGATTGCGCGCCGCGGCGAGCAGAAGCTCAAGCTCGATCTGCCGCGCATTGATTACTGGGTCGGCAAGGGCGCCCAGCCCTCGGACCGCGTGCGCCACCTGGTGGATTCGTACCGGAAGCAGGCCACGGCCTGAGTTTTGAGCGGGCGGCGCTGCCGCCGGAGCGGGTGCTGCCGCCGTGACCGCCGTCCGCTGGATCGAGCTGGGCCGCCTGGGTGCACCCTACGGCATCAAGGGCTGGATCCACGTCGAGTCGCACACCGATCCGCCTGCGCGGCTGCTCGAGCAGCGCGAGTGGATTCTGAAGAAAGGCGCGGGGCGTGAGACGCGCAAGGTGACGGCCGGGCGGGTCCACGGTAACGCGCTGGTGGCGCAGCTGGAGGGCGTCGCGAGCCGCGAGGAGGCGGCGAGGCTCACCGGTGCGGTGATCGAGGTCGAGCGCGCGGCGTTGCCGGCACCGGCCGAGCGCAGCTACTACCGCGCCGATCTGCTGGGTTTCCGGGTGCGCAACCTCGAGGGAGCGGACCTGGGTGTAGTGAGTCATTTCGTGGACGCGCCGGCGGGTGCGGTCATGGTGTGCCGCGGTGAGTCGGCAGCCGAGCACTGGGTGCGCGCGGCGCCGCCCCACCTGCAGAAGGTGGACCTCGCGGCGCGCGAGATCGTGGTGGACTGGCCGGCGGAGCTGGACTAGAAGGCTCCATGAAGATCGAGGTCGTCACCTTGTTTCCGCGCATGATCGCGGCGGCGCTCGAGTACGGCATCGTGGGGCGCGCGCTGACGCGCGGGCTGCTCGCGGTCGCAACCGAGGATCCGCGCGCGCACACGAGCGATGTGCACCGCACGGTCGATGACCGCCCCTACGGGGGCGGTCCGGGAATGGTGATGAAGCCCGAGCCGCTGCTGGCGGCGGTGCGCGCGGCGCACGCGCGGCTGCCGCCAGGCAGTCCGCGCGTGTACCTGTCGGCGCAGGGCGAGCCGCTCACGCAGAGCGTGGTGGCAGGGCTGGCGCGCCTGCCGGGGCTGTTACTGCTGGCCGGGCGCTACGAGGGGATCGACGAGCGCGTGGTCGAGCTCGGCATCGACCGCGAACTGTCGCTGGGCGATTACGTGCTCTCCGGCGGGGAGCTGGCGGCGCTGGTGGTGATTGATGCGCTGGCGCGGCTGCTGCCCGGGGCGCTGAACGATGAGCGTTCGAGCGCGGAGGATTCCTTCGCGCAGGGGCTGCTCGACTGGCCGCACTACACGCGGCCGGAAGTGTTTGAGGGCCGCGCGGTCCCGAGCGTGCTGCTGTCGGGCGATCATGCCGACATCCGCCGCTGGCGACTGCGCCAGGCGCTGCTGCGCACGCTTAAGCGGCGCCCGGAGATTCTCTCCGCGGCGCAGCTGAGCGAAGCGCGGCGCGCGATGACAGAGTTCCAGACTGCCGGTGCGGCCGGAAACGAAGATTGAGGTGAAGGCACATGAACAAGATCATTCAGGAAATCGAGAAACGGCACATGACGCGCGCGGTCCCGGAATTCAAGCCCGGCGACACGGTGGTCGTGCAGGTCAAGGTGGTCGAGGGCGATCGCGAGCGCGTGCAGGCCTACGAGGGCGTGGTGATCGCGCGCAGCAACCGCGGCCTCAACTCTTCATTCACGGTGCGCAAGATCAGCCACGGCGAAGGAGTGGAGCGCGTGTTCCAGACCTACAGCCCGGCGATCAGCGACATCCAGGTGAAGCGCCGCGGCAGCGTGCGCCGCGCCAAGCTCTACTACCTGCGCGACCTGTCCGGCAAGGCGGCGCGCATCGAAGAGAAGATCTGAAGGCGCGGACAGCGCCGTCGGTGCACTGGAGTCCGTAAGGAGAGCGCGAGATGACGGCCCGCTCGTTTTTTGCCGGCCTGTGGCGAGGCCTGGATGGGCTGCGCAGGGCGCTCCACCTCATCCTGTTGCTGCTCATCTTCGGGCTGCTGCTCGGACTGCTGCGCGGCAGCGTGCCGCGGTTGCCGGCCAAGGCGGCACTGCTCATCGCCCCCGAAGGCACGCTGGTGGAACAGCTGAGCGGCGAGCCGCTGCAGCGGGCGGTTGACGAAGCGCGCGGTCAGGAGCGCGCCGAGACCCTGCTGTGGGATCTGGTCGATGTGCTGCACAGCGCCGCCACGGATGCGCGCATCCAGGCCGTGGCGCTCGATCTGGAGAAGTTCGAGGGCGGTACGCAGCCGACGCTGGCGGAGTTCGCGCAGGCGCTGCGCGAATTCCGCGCCAGCGGCAAGAAGGTGATTGCCTACGGCACGGAGCTCGATCAGGCGCGCTACTACATCGCGGCGCAGGCGGACGAGATCTACCTCGATCCGATGGGCTTTGTGCTGGTGCAGGGCTACGACCGCTATCCCATGTATTACAAGGACGCGCTCGACAAGCTCGGCGTCGACGTCAATGTGTTCCGCGTCGGCACCTTCAAGAGCGCGGTCGAGCCGTTCACGCGCACCGACATGTCGCCCGAAGATCGCGAGGAGAGCCGCGGCTACCTGGGGGCGCTGTGGAGCAGCTACCAGGAGTCCGTCACGCGCGCGCGCAAGCTGCCCGCCGACGCACTGGCCAAGTACGTCGACACGCTCGCCAAGACCGTGCCGGCCGCCAAGGGTGATGCGGCCAAGGTGGCGCTCGATGCCGGACTCGTGACCGGCATCAAGACGCAGCTCGAGGTGGAGAAGCGTCTGGCCGGACTGGTCGGGGCAGACGACAGCGACGGCTCGTTCCGTGCGGCCTTCACCGATGACTACCTGGTGTACGCGCGCGCGCAGAAGAAACTGCACGCCGACGGCAAGTCGCGCATCGGCGTCATCATTGCCGAGGGCGAGATTCTCGATGGCGACCAGCCACCCGGGACTATCGGCGGCGACTCGACCGCGCGGCTCATCCGCCGCGCCCGCATGGACAAGAACGTCAAGGCGGTGGTGCTGCGGGTCGACAGCCCGGGCGGCAGCGTCATGGCGTCCGAGGAGATCTACCGCGAGCTGCAGGCCTTGCGCGAGGCGGGCAAACCGCTGGTGGTCTCGATGAGCGGCTACGCCGCCTCCGGCGGCTATTACATCTCGGCGCCGGCGGATGAGATCTGGGCGAGTCCGGCGACCATCACCGGATCCATCGGCATTTTTGCCATCATTCCCACCTTCGATAAGACACTCGGCAAGGTCGGGGTCAGCACTGACGGCGTCGGTACCACAGCGCTCTCCGGTCAGCTGCGGCTCGACCGGCCGCTCGGGCAGGAGGCGCGCGCGCTGCTGCAGTCACAGATCTCGCGCGGCTATGACGAGTTCCTCGAGCGGGTGTCCTCGGGACGCAAGAAAACCCGCGACCAGGTGGATGCCATTGCCCAGGGTCACGTGTGGGCGGGCACCGATGCGCACCGCCTGGGGCTGGTGGATCAGCTCGGCTCGTTCAACGACGCGGTCAAGGCGGCGGCGCTGCGCGCCAAGGTGAGCGATTACGCCCCGGAATTCATCGAGCCCGAGCTCACCTGGGCGCAGGCGCTGGCGCTGCAGCTGCGCTCGCACGTGGCCGGTGCGCTCGCGCACGTGAGCCCCGGTGAGGCAGCGCTCGCGCAGCTGGCGCAGCGCCTGGATCCGGTCACGCGGGGAGCAGAGCGGCTGGCGCGCTTCTCCCTGCCGAACCACCTGTACGCCTACTGCTTCTGCGAGGCGCAGTAGGCGCGAGCCCCTGCAGCGCGCTAGAGCGTCGACCAGTCGAGGATCACTTTCCCCGACTTGCCCGAGCCCATGGTCTCGAAGCCCTTCTGGAACTCCTGCACCGCGAAGTGGTGCGTGATGATGGGCTCGAGCTTGAGACCGCTCTGCAGCAGGCTCGACATCTTGTACCAGGTCTCGAACATCTCGCGGCCGTAGATGCCCTTGAGCGTCAGGCCCTTGAAGATCACCTGGTTCCAGTCGATGGCGGTGTCTTCCGGCGGGATGCCGAGAATGGCGATCGCGCCGCCATGGTGCATGGTGCGCAGCATCTCGCGCAGCGCGGCCGGATTGCCTGACATCTCCAGGCCGACGTCGAACCCTTCCTGCATGCCCAGATCCTTCATGGTCTGGTCGAGTGACTCGCGCTGCACGTTGATGGCGCGGGTCGCTCCCATCTTGCGCGCCAGCTCCAGACGGTAGTCATTGACGTCGGTGACCACCACGTGGCGCGCGCCGGTGAAGCGCGCGATCGAGGTGGCCATGATCCCGATCGGGCCGGCGCCGGTGATCAGCACGTCCTCGCCCACCATGTTGAAGGCGAGCGCGGTGTGCGTGGCGTTGCCGAACGGGTCGAGGATCGAGGCGATGTCGTCCGGGATCGAGTCCGGCAGTTTGAAGGTGTTGTCGCCGGGGATCGCCAGGTACTCGGCGAAAGCACCCGGGCGGTTGACGCCAACGCCGACGGTGTTGCGGCACAGGTGGCGGCGCCCGGCGCGACAGTTGCGACAGTAGCCGCAGGTGATGTGGCCTTCACCGGAGACGCGGTCACCTTTCTTCAGGCCCTTGACCTCGGAGCCGGTCTCGACGATGCGCCCGCAGTACTCATGTCCGACCGCCATGGGGACGGGGATGGTCTTCTGCGCCCAGGCATCCCAGTTATAGATGTGCATGTCGGTGCCGCAGATGGCGGTCTTGGCGATCTCAATCAGCACATCATTCGGGCCGACCTTGGGCTCGGGCACGTCTGCCAGCCAGATACCCGGTGCTGCCTGTTGTTTGACCAGTGCTTTCATGAAGCCTTTCCTGTGGCCGCAGCGTCAGTGAATCAAGCCCAGCTCGCGCCCGACCTGACTGAACGCGTCCAGGGCCTGCTGCAGCTGCGCGCGGCTGTGGGCCGCGGACATCTGCGTGCGGATGCGCGCCTGCCCTTTCGGCACGACCGGGAAGGAGAAGCCGATGACGTACACGCCGCGCTCGAGCAGCGCATCCGCCATGCGGCCGGCGAGGGCGGCATCTCCCAGCATCACCGGGATGATCGGGTGCTCGCCCGGCTTCAGGGTGAAACCGGCGCGGCTGAGTCCGTCGCGGAAGAAGCGCGTGTTCTCGAACAGCTGAGTGCGCAGCGCGGTGCTCTCTTCAAGCAGGTCGAGCACGGCGAGACTGGCCGCCGCCACCACCGGCGGGATGCTGTTGGAGAACAGGTAGGGCCGCGAGCGCTGCCGCAGCCACTCGATGACCGGTGCGCGCGCGGCCACGTAGCCGCCGCTGCCGCCGCCGAGGGCCTTGCCGAGTGTGCCGGTGAGGATGTCGACGCGCTGCATGACCCCGCAGTGTTCCGGCGTGCCGCGGCCGCGTGCCCCCATGAAGCCGGTGGCGTGCGAGTCATCGACCATCACCAGCGCGTCGTAGCGCTCGGCGAGGTCGCAGATCTCGCGCAGCCGGGCGATGAAGCCGTCCATGGAGAACACCCCGTCAGTGGCGATCAGTCGCGTCCGCGCGCCGCGCGCCTGCTGCAGGCAGTTCTCGAGTTCCGCCAGGTCGCTGTTGGCGTAGCGATAGCGCTGCGCCTTGCACAGGCGCACCCCGTCGATGATGCTCGCGTGGTTGAGCGCATCGGAGATCACCGCATCGCTCTCATCCAGCAGCGTCTCGAACAGCCCGCCGTTGGCATCGAAGCAGGAGGAGTACAGGATCACATCCTCGACTTCGAGGAAGCGCGCCAGGCGCTGCTCCAGGGTCTTGTGGATCGTCTGGGTGCCGCAGATGAAGCGCACCGAGGCCATGCCGTAGCCATCCGCGTCCAGTGCGCGCTGGGCGGCGGCGCGCACCGCCGGATGGTTCGCGAGTCCGAGGTAATTGTTGGCGCACAGGTTGATGACGCTGCGGCCGCCGGCCTGCACCACCGCGCCCTGCGGCCCGCTCAGCACCCGTTCGCCCTTGTACAGGCCCTGCGCGCGCAGGCTGGCGAGCTCGCCCCGCAGGCGTTCGATCACGCTGGAGTCCATGCGGCGCAATTATACTCGACCCATGTCCGCGCCCGAGGCCAGCCCCGCCCCAGGAGCCGCCCGCATCGACCGCTGGCTGTTCGCGGTGCGGCTGTTTGGCTCGCGCCCGCTGGCGGCGGCGGCGGTCGCTGGCGGACGCGTGCACGTCAACGGCACGCGGGTGAAGCCGAGCCACGCGCTACGCCCCGGCGATGAAGTGCGTTTCATGCGCGGGGCGGTCGAGTTCAGCTGCCAGGTGTTATGTCTGCCGCTGCGGCGCGGTCCGGCGCGCGAGGCGCTGCGCGCCTATGCCGAGCAGCCCGAGAGCCTCGCGCGGCGGACCGAATTCGGCGCCCGCATGAAGCTGGCCGCGGCGCTCACGCCGCGGCCACGCGCCCGACCGGACAAGCACCAGCGCGCGCAGCTGCGGCGCCTGCGGGGTCGCATTTGAGCCCCCGGGCGTCGTCGCAAAGCATGTGAGCGGGCCGGGTACGTTGCAGACTCCGCGCCAGGCCCCCATAACGTAGCGTCCGGCCCGCGCAGCTGCGATCTTAAGCCTGCGCGCGGCCTGCGCCGCAGAGGTGGCAAGTCGTGACCCTGAGCGTTTTTGACATTTTCAAAGTCGGCATCGGCCCCTCGAGCTCGCACACCATGGGCCCGATGCGGGCGGCGCGTGCCTTTGCCGTGGGCCTGAAGCAGGACGGTCTGCTGGCGGCCACCGCCGAGATCGCCGTACGCCTGTACGGCTCGCTGGCACTCACCGGCGTCGGACACGGCACCGACCGGGCGATCCTCGCCGGCCTCGAGGGCGCCGAGCCCGAGAGCGTCGACCCTGACAGCATCGAGCCGACCGTGCAGCGCATCCGCGCCACCGGGCGGCTGCGCCTGCTGGGCGAGCATGAGATCGCCTTCGACGAACCGATGCAGCTGCTGTTCATGCAGCACGAACGACTGCCGCGGCACTCGAACGGCATGCGTTTCAGCGCTTTCGGCGCCGGCCAGCGCCTGCTGCGCGAGACGGATTACTACTCCATCGGCGGTGGTTTCATCGTGCAGGGGGATGAGGCCGAGGCCCCGGAAGCCCACTCGCACGCGCCGCCGCCCTATCCCTTCAGCTCGGGCGATGAGCTGCTGAAGCTGTGCCGTGAGCACGGGCTCGAGATTTTCGAGCTGATGCTCGCCAACGAGCGCAGCTGGGCCGAGGAGAAAGAGGTGCGCGCCAAGCTGCTGCACCTCTGGCAGGTGATGCAGGCCTGCGTCGAGCGTGGCTTCCACCAGACGGGGCTTCTGCCCGGGGTGCTCAAGGTGCGGCGGCGCGCGCCGCGGCTCTACCGCATGCTGACCGAGAGCGGTGCCGCGCGGCCGCTCGATGTGATGGACTGGGTGAACGCCTATGCGCTGGCGGTGAACGAGGAGAACGCCGCCGGCGGGCGTGTGGTCACGGCGCCCACCAACGGTGCGGCGGGCATCGTGCCGGCGGTGCTGCATTTCTACCGGCGCTTCGAGAGCGGTGCGAACGAGGAGGGCGTGGTGCGCTTCCTGCTGGTCGCTGCGGCGATGGGCATGCTCTACAAGCGCAACGCCTCGATCTCCGGTGCCGAGATGGGCTGCCAGGGGGAGGTCGGCGTGGCCTGCTCGATGGCGGCCGCCGGCCTGGTCGCAGCGCTGCAGGGAACCAGCGAGCAGATCGAGAACGCCGCCGAGATCGGCATGGAGCACAACCTCGGGCTCACCTGCGATCCGGTGGCCGGCCTGGTGCAGATCCCGTGCATCGAGCGCAACGCCATGGGCGCGGTCAAGGCGATCAACGCGGCGCGGCTGGCCATCCGCGGCGACGGTTCGCACAAGGTGTCCCTCGATCAGGTGATCGCCACCATGCGCCAGACCGGCGAAGACATGTCGACGATCTACAAAGAGACCTCCCAGGGAGGTCTCGCGGTCAACGTGCCGGAGTGCTGAGCGCGCCAGCCCGCTACTTCGTGCCGATGACCATGGAGTAGGGCCCGCCGAGGCCGCGTGCGCGCACCGCGCGGAATCCGGCCTGCTGCATCCAGACAGTGCAGTCCGCCGCGCTGTAGTCGAATCCGCCGCTCGTCTCGATCAGCATGTTGAGGCTCATGAGCAGCGCAAACGCGTTGCGGCGCCGCTCGTCGTCGATGATGGCATCGACCACGATCAGGGCACCGCCCGGCGGCAGCGCCGCCCGCGCCTTGGCGAGCAGCAGCTGCTTACGCTCGAGGTCCCAGTCGTGCAGGATCTGCACCATCAGCAGCACGTCCGCCTGCGGCAGCGGCACCGCGAAGAAGTCACCGCCGACAAACTTCAGCCGCGAGTCGAGTCCGAAGCCGCTGACGTACTCATCGAATACCGGCTGCACCGCCGGCAGATCGAAGCCGACTCCGGAGAGATGCCGGTGCGTCTGGGCGATCTGTACCGCAGCACCTCCTTGCGCGCAGCCGATGTCGGCGAAATGCTGGTAGCGGCGCCAGGGGAACTTGGCCGCGACCGCGTGACTTGCTCCCATGCTGGCGCCGGTCATGGCCGAGAGAAACGTGCGCAGCGCCCGTGGATCGGCGTACAGCGGCTCGAACGGCTCGCCGCCGCCCTTGGCTTCGCTCTGCGGTCGCCCGCTGCGCAGCGCCTCGGTCAGGCCCGACCAGTGCGCGTACAGACGCACGCTGAACATCTCCAGCAGGCCGCCGATGTAGGCGGGCTTGCGCCGGTCGAGGAAGGCATCGCATGCGGGGGCGTTGCGATACAGGCCATGGCGCCGCCGCAGCATGCCGAGTGCGACCAGGGCATCGAGGAAGTCACGGGCGCCGCGCTCGTGCAGTTGCAGCCGCGTGCGCAGGCCGGGCTCATCGAGTGCACCCTGCGCCAGCTCGGTGAACACGCCGAGCTCGACCGCGCTCAAGAGGGTGCGCGAAGCCCAGAAGGAAGTCCCCAGGCTGAGAATGGCTTCCGGTGTCGATCGCGAGCGCACCTCGAACTCCCTACGCTCGTCAGCGTGCGTCAGCTGAACAGGCCGAACAGCCGCTTGCCGGGGGTCTCGCGCTGCACGTCGCGCACCGCGGCCACTCCGACCGCGGTCCAGTGGCTGGTGTCGAAGGTGATTGAGCAGATCGCCGCGGTACCGAGGCCCCCGGCCTCACCCTGCGGCACGAGCAGCTGCACCAGTTCGGACACACCGGGATTGTGCGCGACCATCAGCAGGTGGCTGACGCGCGGTCCGGTGGCCTGCACGACCTTGAGCAGGTCGGCGGCGCTCGCCAGATACAGCGCCTCCTCCTTCATCACCCGCCGCGCCGGCAGGTGCAGCTCGCGCGCCACCAGCTCCGCGGTCTGCTGCGTGCGCAGCGCCGGGCTGACCAGCAGCAATTCCGGCACCAGTTTCAGCTCCCACAGGCGCTTCGCCATGGCTTCGGCGGCTGCCGTGCCGCGCCGGTTCAGCGGGCGCTCCAGGTCGGAGACGTCGGCGTCCTTCCAGCGCGCCTCGGCATGGCGCATGAGAGTCAGGCGCTTCACGCGCGGCTCACGCCGGTTCCTGCAGCAGAATGCGCCCGTCCTGCTGGCGCACCCGGTAGGTGCGCAGCGGCTCGTAGGCGGGCGGGGTGAGCGCCTCGCCCGTGCGCAGGCAGAAATGCGCAAAGTGGCGCGGACAGATGATCTGACAGTCCTCTACCTGCGCTGCGCCGAGGGATTCGCCGTCGTGCGTGCAACGGTCTTCTACTGCATACAAGTCGGTGCCGCAGCGTACGACAACCACCGCGATGCCGTCGACCTCGGCCACCAGTGGCGTCATCTCGCTGAGATTGTCCGCTGCGCCCACATCCACCCAGCCGCCGCTCATGTCAACGTCCCTAGAACATGCCGGTCTGCAAACGCGCCGCCTCGGACATCATGCTCTGATTCCACGGCGGATCGAAGGTGAGCTCGACGCGCGCCTCGCGCACCGTGGGAATGCGTGAAATCTTGTCGCGCACGTCATCGACCAGGATCTCCCCCATGCCGCAGCCCGGGGCGGTGAGCGTGATCTTCACTGTCACCGTGCGGCTGCCGTCCTCGTTCTGCAGTACCGCGCAATCGTAGACAAGTCCGAGATCGACGATATTGATCGGGATCTCAGGATCGTAACAGGCGCGCATCTGTTCCCAGGCGAGCTGCTCGACATCGGCGACGCTGGCATTCGGCGGCAGCTCCGGCGCCTTGACGGCTTCCTGGCCGATGGCATCGGCGTCTTCACCGGCGATCCGGAACAGATTGCCGTCGAGGTAGACCGTGAAGCTGCCGCCGAGTGCCTGCGTGATGTAGCCGGCCTGCCCGGGCTTCAGGTTCACTTCCTGTCCGGCGGGCACGATCACTGCGCGCACCTCGCGGTTGACGACGAAGGGTTCGTTCTCGTGGCGACGCATGGGCCTACTCGGTCGAGATGCTCGCGCCGTCGTGCGCGAGCGCCGCGTTCAGCGTGTGCCAGCAGAGACTTGCGCACTTGACGCGCGCCGGGAACTCGCGCACGCCGGACAGCGCCGCGAGCTTGCCGAGGGAGGCCGCCGCGGCGGCATCCTGCTGTGTCAGCAGCGCATGCACCTGCTCGAATAGCGCGCTCACCTCCTGGCGCTCCTTGCCCTTGACTGCCTCGGTCATGAGTGAGGCAGAAGCCGTGGAGATGGCGCAGCCCTTACCCTCAAAGCGAATTTCCTCGATGCGCTCGCCGTCCAGCCGTACTGACAGCGACAGCCGGTCGCCGCACAGCGGATTGTGGCCTTCCGCGTGGCGGTTGGCGTCGTCGATGCGGCCAAAGTTCCGCGGGCGGCGGTTGTGGTCGAGGATGACGTCGCGGTAGAGGTCCTTCAGGTCCATCAGCCGAATACCTCGCGCGCCTTGACGAGGGCTGCCACCAGGCGGGCGACATCGCCTTGCGTGTTGTAGCAGCCGAACGAGGCGCGCGCCGTGGCCGGCACGCCGAAGAAGCTCATCACCGGCATGGCGCAATGATGCCCGGTGCGGATCGCGACACCCTCGGCATCGAGGATGGTACCGAGGTCGTGCGGATGTACGCCCTTCATCGTGAAGGAGAGGATCGAGGCCTTGTGGGCGGCGGTGCCGATCAGCTCGATGTCGGGCAGGGCGCTGACTTGCGCCGTGGCGAGCTGCAGCAGCTGCTGCTCGTGCGCCGCGATCGCATCGAGCCCGAGGCCCTCCACGTAGTCCATGGCGGCGGCCAGTCCGATCGCGCCCGAGATGTTGGGTGTGCCGGCCTCGAACTTGAACGGCAGCTCGTTGAAGGTGCTCTTCTCGAACGACACGGTGAGAATCATGTCGCCGCCACCTTGCCATGGTGGCATGGCCTGCAGCAGTTCCTCGCGACCGTACAGCACGCCGATCCCGGTCGGCCCGTAGAGTTTGTGGCCGGAGAAGGCATAGAAATCAGCACCGAGGGCGCGCACGTCCACGACGCTGTGCGGCACCGCCTGGGCGCCGTCCACGAGCACCAGCGCGCCGTGCGCGTGCGCCGCGTCGATCAGCCGCTTGAGCGGCAGTACCGTGCCGAGCGCGTTGGAGACGTGGGCGATGGCCACGATTTTGGTGCGCGGGCTGAGCAGCCGCAGGAACTCCTCGACCTCGAGCTCGCCGCGGCGGTTGATGGCTGCGACCCGCAGCGCCGCGCCGGTCTGCTCGCACACCATCTGCCACGGCACGATATTGGCGTGATGCTCGAGCGCGCTGATCAGAATCTCGTCCCCGGGCTTGAGGCGCGTGCGGCCGTAGGACTGCGCCACGAGATTGATGCCCTCGGTGGTACCGCGCACGAAGATGATCTCGCGCGTCGAGCGCGCGTTGATGAAGCGCCGTACCCGCTCGCGCGCGCCTTCGTAGGCCGCGGTGGCCGCCTGGCTGAGCGCGTGCACGCCGCGGTGCACGTTGGCGTGCGAGTGCGTCTCATACTCCTCGACCGCGCGAATGACGGCGAGCGGCTGCTGCGAGGAGGCGCCGCTGTCCAGGTACACCAGCGGGTGACCGTTCACCGACGTCGAGAGAATGGGAAAATCCGCACGCACCCGCTCGGCATCCAGAGGTGGTGGCGGCACGGCGGACAGGTTGGCGGCCATCAGAGCAACTCCCGAAGCGCTTCGTCCTGCAGGTGGGTCATCAGGCGCTCCTCTACCTGGCGGCGCAGCGCCGGCAGCGTGATCTGCGCAATCACGTCTTCGAGGAACGCCCATTTGAGCAGCCGCTGTGCGCTCGCCGGCTCGAGGCCGCGCGACAGCAGATAGAACAGCATGTTGTCGTCGAGCTTGCCGGCGGTGGCGCCGTGGCTGCAGCGCACGTCGTCGGTGTAGATCTCGAGCTGCGGGCGCAGATCGATCTCTGCCTCAGGACCTGCCAGCAGCCCGCGCAGCGACTGACGCGAATCGCTGCCGTGGGCGTTCTTCGCCACCACGATCTTGCCGTTGCAGGCGACGCGCGCCCGCCCGCCGGCAATGCCGCGGAACAGCTCACTGGTGCGCGTGTGCGGCGCGACATGCTCGACGCTGGCGTAGGTGTCCTGCACCTGCTGACGGTCGCCGAGGGCGGCGAGGTTCAGTTCCAGTGCCGCGCGCTCGCCGCTCAGGCGGACGGCGCACGTCGTGCGCGCCGCGAGCGCGCCGGTGGCGACCGACTGCAGCCGGTAACTCGACTCCGCAGCCAGCTGCGCCGAGAGAGTATCGATGAGCGTACTGCGCACGCTCAGCTCCTGCAGGCGGTAGTGCCGCAGCGCCGCCTGCGGCGCAAGCTCGACCCGCACCGCACTGGTGACGAAGCTCGCCTGCTCGCCGGCACTCAGGTGTCGCTCGATCAGCTCGAGCGTCGCGCCGCGCTCGAGGCGCACGTCGAGCAGCGGGTAGGAGGCGCCGCTGTGCGCTGCGGCGCTCGCGACGAACAGAAACTCCAGCCGCACTGTTTCCGCGCCGGCGACGCGCACCACGGCGCCGTCGCTGGCGAAGGCCGCATTGAGCAGCGCAAAGCGCTCGTCGCGGCCGGCGTGCTCGCCGGCGGCCGCGAGCTGCGCATCGGCCAGCAGCCTGACGCTGCCCGCGGCTGCGCTCTGCGAGGCGGCCGGTGCAAATACCCCGTCGACGAACACATAACGCGCAAAACCCTCGAGCGCTGCCGGCAGCGTGGCGCTTGCCGGCAGCGACTCATGCGCCGGTACGAAACGCTGGCGCTCGAGCGGACGCAGGTTGGTGTACTTCCAGTTCTCATCGCGCGTGCCCGGTAGCCCGACGCGGCGCAGCTCCTCGAAGGCCGCCTGGCGGCGCGCTGCAGCGGGCAGCCGCGCGCTCACGCTGGCATAGTCGGCCGCGATGCGTTCGGCGAGCGTGCTCATCGGCGTGCTCACGCGGCCGCGTCCGTGACCCAGTCATAGCCGCGCCGCTCCAGTTCGAGCGCGAGCGTGCGGTCGCCGCTCTTGACGATGCGGCCGCGCACCAGCACATGCACGAAATCCGGTACCACGTACTCGAGCAGGCGCTGGTAATGCGTCACCAGGACACAGGAACGCTGCGGCGAGCGCTGCGAGTTGACTCCCGCGGCGACGACCTTGAGCGCATCGATGTCCAGTCCCGAGTCGGTCTCATCGAGAATGGCGAGCTTCGGCTCGAGCACCAGCATCTGCAGAATCTCGTTGCGCTTCTTCTCGCCCCCGGAGAAGCCCTCGTTCACCGCGCGCGACAGGAAGCTGTCCTCCATCTTCATGAGCTTCATCTTGTCGCGCACCACCCCCAGGAACTCGAACGCGTCCACCTCGGGCAGGCCCTGCTGCTTGCGCGCAGCGTTGAGCGCGGCCTTGAGCAGGTAGACGTTGTTGACGCCGGGGATTTCCACCGGGTACTGGAAGCCGAGGAACAGCCCGGCGCGCGCCCGCTCCTCCGGGGCCATCGCCAACAGGTCCTGGCCGAGGTAGTGCACGCTGCCGCGAGTGATCTGGTAGCCCGGCCGTCCGGCGAGTACGTGCGCCAGCGTGCTCTTGCCCGAGCCATTCGGCCCCATGATGGCGTGCACCTCGCCGGGGGCAACCGCGAGGGTGAGGCCCCGCAGGATCTCCTTGCCATCGACGACGACGTGCAGGTCGTTGATGCTCAGTAGCGGATTTTTCTGACTCATAACTTGCTCTAGCCGACCGCGCCTTCGAGGCTCACCGCCAGCAGGTTCTGCGCTTCCACCGCGAACTCCATCGGCAGCTCCTTGAACACGCTCTTGCAGAAGCCGCTCACGATCATGTTCACGGCATCCTCCTGAGCGATGCCGCGCGCCAGCAGGTAGAACAGCTGGTCCTCGCTGATCTTGGAGGTGCTGGCCTCGTGCTCAACGATGGCGCTCGGATTCTTGACTTCGACGTATGGAAAGGTATGGGCACCACACTTGCCGCCCATCAGCAGCGAGTCGCACTGGGTGAAATTACGCGCGCCGTCGGCCGAGGGCAGCATCTTCACCAGTCCGCGGTAGGTGTTCTGGCCGTGGCCGGCGGAGATGCCCTTGGAGATGATGGTGCTGCGGGTGTCCTTGCCGATGTGGATCATCTTGGTGCCGGTGTCGGCCTGCTGATGATTGTTGACGGTCGCGACCGAATAGAATTCGCCGCTCGAGCCTGCGCCGCGCAGCACACAGCTCGGGTATTTCCAGGTGATCGCCGAGCCAGTCTCGACCTGGGTCCAGGAGATGTGCGCATTGCGCCCGCGGCACTCGCCGCGCTTGGTGACAAAGTTGTAGATGCCACCGACGCCGTTGGCATCGCCCGGGTACCAGTTCTGCACGGTCGAGTACTTGATGTAGGCGTCGTTCAGCGCCACCAGTTCCACCACCGCGGCGTGCAGCTGATTTTCGTCGCGCTGCGGCGCGGTGCAGCCTTCGAGGTAGCTCACGTAGGCACCGTCATCGGCGATGATCAGCGTGCGCTCGAACTGGCCGGTGTTGGCGGCATTGATGCGGAAGTAGGTCGACAATTCCATCGGACAGCGCACTCCCGGCGGCACGTAGACGAACGAGCCGTCGGTGAACACCGCGGAATTCAGTGTCGCGAAGAAATTGTCGGTGGTGGGCACCACCGTGCCCAGGTACTGCTCGATGAGCTGCGGATGCGTGCGCACCGCCTCCGAGAACGGGCAGAACACCACGCCCGCCTTGGCGAGGGTCTCCTTGAAGGTGGTCGCGACCGAGACACTGTCGAACACCGCATCGACGGCGACGCCCGCGAGGCGGGCACGCTCGTGCAGCGGCACGCCGAGCTTCTCGTAGGTCTCGAGCAGTTTCGGATCCACCTCATCGAGACTCTTCGGACCGTCGCGCTTGGTGCGCGGCGCGGAGTAGTAGGAGATCGCCTGATAGTCGATCGGCGCGACCTTGAGGTGGGCCCAGTGAGGCTCCTTCAGGGTGAACCAGTGGCGCAGCGCCCGCAGGCGCCATTGGGTCAGAAATTCCGGCTCCTGCTTCTTGCGCGAGATGAGCCGCACCACGTCCTCATCGAGCCCCGGCGGCACCGTATCGGAGTCGATGTCGGTGATGAAGCCGTGCTGATAGCCGCGGCTGAGGAGCGACTCGATCTGTTTGCTGTCTTCACTCATTGGCGTTAGGAACGCACTGGGTTACGGCTGGTAGCCGCTTTCAACTCGCGCTCGAGCGCCTGCAGCGGCGGGGGCGCTGCGTCCAGTCCGGCCAGCTGCGCGAGACTCACCTCGTGGAGCGAGCGGCGGATGGCGAGGTTCAGGCGCTGCCACACCCGGCCGACACGGCAGCTGTCCTCGATCTCGCATTGGCCATGTCCGGCCGCGCAGTCGGTCAGCGCCATCGGCCCCTCCAGGGCATCGAGGATGGCGGCCGCGCTGATCTGCGCCGCGGGGCGGGCCAGCTGATAGCCGCCGTGCAGTCCGCGGGTGGAGCTCACCAGGCTCGCGCGCTGCAGCTGTTTCAGGAGCTTGCTCACCGTGGGCGCGGCAATGTGCGTCTGCTCGGCGAGCGCCGTGGCGGTCTGCACCCGCCCCGGCTCACTCGCGAGCGCGGCGAGCACCACCGTGGCGTAGTCGGTCAGCCGGCTGATCCGCAGCATGGGACACCCTCTTCAGAAGTAGGACTATTTTAGTACTAATTGCCGCCCGAACCAAGTGCATCGCTGGCGATGCCGGTGGCTGCGCACTTGAATTTGCTATCCTTTCGCTCCCCGCGTTCAGGGGCAGTTTCTGCACGGCCGAATTGAGGCGCGCGCGCCAGCGCGCAGCCCCCCGGCGCCGCCGTCAAATCGGAGGACTATTTCGATGAACCCGACCGAGCTTGCGCGTATCGCCCAGGGCATGGTGACCAAGGGCAAGGGGATTCTGGCTGCGGACGAAAGCACCGGGACCATCAAAAAGCGCTTCGACAGCATCAAGATCGATTCCACCGAGGAGCACCGGCGCAGCTACCGGGAGATGCTGTTCACGGCGCCCGGGGTGGCGGACTCGGTGAGCGGGGTGATCATGTATGACGAGACCATCCATCAGAAGACCAAGGATGGGATCGCTTTCCCGCAGTACCTGACCCAGAAGGGCATCCTCCCCGGCATCAAGGTGGACACGGGTGCGAAGCCACTCGCAGCGTTCCCGGGCGAGACCATCACTGAAGGACTCGACGGTCTGCGCGAGCGCCTGATTGAGTACCGTCAGCTCGGCGCGCGCTTTGCCAAGTGGCGCGCCGTGATCGACATCGGCGCCGGCATTCCCACCTGGGGGGCCATCAAGGCGAATGCGCACGCGCTCGGACGCTATGCGGCGCTCTGCCAGGAGAACGACATCGTGCCGATCGTCGAGCCGGAGGTGCTGATGGACGGGGACCACAGCATCGAGCGCTGTGCTGAGGTGACCGAGCTCACCCTCGCTACGGTGTTTGACGAGCTGTTCCAGCAGCGCATTCTGCTGGAAGGGATGGTGCTGAAGCCCAACATGGTCATCTCCGGCAAGCAGGCGGCGAATCGCGCCACGCCGCAGATGGTCGCTGAATCGACCTTGCGCGTACTCAAGCGCCACGTGCCACCGGCGGTCCCCGGCATCGCGTTTTTGTCCGGCGGGCAGTCGCCCACCGAAAGCACCCTGCACCTGTCGCTCATGAACAAGATGGGGCCGACGCCCTGGGCGCTCACCTTCAGCTACGGGCGTGCGCTGCAGGACAACGCACTCAAGATCTGGGGCGGGGCCGCGGGCAACTTCAGCGCCGGGCAGAAGGAATTCGCCAAGCGCGCCAAGCTCAACGGACTTGCGACCAGCGGCCGCTATGCGGCCGACATGGAAAGTCAGGCCGCCTGAGGATCTCAACCACCAGCGGGTGCGCGTGACGAAGCCCCAGGCCCTTCAAGCCGCAGCGCCTGCCGCCGATGCGGTCATCGACGTGCGCGATGTGCACTATTCGATCGGCGGGCGGGCGATCTTCGACGGCCTGAGCTTCAGCGCGCGTCGCGGGCGCATCACCGCTGTCATGGGCCCGAGCGGCGCGGGCAAGACCACACTGCTGAAGCTGATCACCGCACAGATCGTGGCCGAGAGCGGCACGGTGCAGGTGTTCGGCGAGGACCTGGCGCGCCTCGGCGGGAACGAGATCTACGCCGTGCGCAAACGCATGGGCATGCTGTTCCAGAACGGCGCACTGCTCACCGACATGGACGTGTTCGAGAACGTCGCCTTTCCGGTGCGCGAGCACACCGATCTGCCGGAAGCTCTCATCCGCATTCTGGTGCTCACCAAGCTGCAGGCCGTGGGACTGCGTGGCGCCGCGCAGCTCATGCCGGCGGAACTCTCCGGCGGCATGGCGCGCCGTGTGGCACTGGCGCGCGCCATCGTGCTCGATCCCGAGGTGCTCATCTACGACGAGCCGTTCGTGGGGCTCGACCCGATCTCGCTCGGCGTGATCCTGCGCCTCATCAAGCAGATGAACGCAGCGCTCGGCATCACCAGCATCGTCGTGTCACACGACGTGCGGGAGCTCGCCACCATCGCCGATGACAGTTATCTGCTCTCGGGCGGCAGGATCGCCGCGAGCGGCAGCCCCGAGCAGCTGCGCAGCAGCGAGAACGCCGCGGTGCGCCAGTTCATGACCGGCAGCGCCGAGGGGCCGGTGGCGTTCCATTACCCCGCCCCGGACTACGCTACGCAGCTCCTGGACGAGCCGTGAGCAACGGCGCGCACGGCAGCTTTCTGCTCGAGGGCATTCGCCGGCTCGGTTCGGTGAGCATTTTTCTGGCGCGGCTGCTCGGCCAATGCCTGCCGGCGCTCGCACGTCCGCGTCTGCTGGTCGCGCAGATCTACAACGCCGGCGGCCGCTCGCTGGTGATCATCATGCTGTCGGGTCTGTTCGTCGGCATGGTGCTGGGGCTGCAGGGCTACGATCTGCTGCAGCGCTTCGGCTCCGAGTCCGCGCTCGGGGTGGCCGCAGCCCTCGGCTTGGTGCGCGAGCTCGGACCGGTACTCACCGCGCTGCTGTTCGCCGGTCGCGCCGGCACCGCGCTGTGCTCGGAAATCGGCCTCATGGGCGCAACCGATCAACTCTCAGCGATGGAGATGATGGCGGTC
>DATHMN010000080.1:0-39607 GCA_035487135.1 Steroidobacteraceae bacterium
GGCGTTCTCCCAGACCGGCTACGACCCGACGCAGACCGCAGGCGGAGTCTCAGCGGATGCCGCCAGTGGCAAGCGCGACGACTACCAGCGCGCCATGCGGGCGTGTCTGGAGGGGCGCGGCTACAGCGTGCGCTAGCCAGCAGCGCACGCGACGTCTCACAGCACCCGGCAATCCTGCGACCACGCGGGCAGACCCGCAGTGTCCGCAGCGTGGAACGGTCGCGAGGATCTACAGCCCGTGATGAGTGCTCACGCACCGCAGGCCGCCGAGCGGCGGCCCCGCAGTCAAGCCGGCGAAAAAACCCTAAAATGGGGCATGCGCGTTCTATTTGTGTGTCTGGGCAACATCTGCCGCTCTCCCACTGCTGAAGGCGTGCTGCGCGTCATGGCCGCGCGCGAAGCACCCGAACTCTCGGTGGAGGTGGACTCCGCCGGTACCGCGGGCTACCACATCGGCGAGCCGCCGGATCCCCGCACCCGCCAGGCGGCCGCGCGCCGTGGCTACGATCTGGCGGCGCTGCGCGCGCGGGTGGTAGAGCCGACAGATTTCGAGCGTTTCGATCTGATTCTGGCGATGGACCGGGAGAACCTGAGCGTGCTGCGGCGGCGCGCGCCCAGCGGCGCCCATGAGCGGCTGCGACTGCTGCTCGAGTTCGCGCCCGAGGGCGCGCCCACGGACGTCCCCGATCCCTACTACGGTGGCCCCAACGGCTTCGAGGAAGTGCTGGACCTGGTGGAGCAGGCCGTGCGCGGGCTGCTCGTGCACCTGCGTCAGCGTGCGCGCGCGGCCTGACGGCCGCGCGGCGCACCTACGCGGGCTATTCCTCCGGACCCTGCGGCCCGGCATCCTTCTGCGGCGGGGCAGAAGACCACACCACGTATGGCTTGTTCTGCTGACCCGATCCTTCAGGCTTCGGCGTCGGCTCGAAGTGTGCCAGCGGCGCGGGCTCGCGTGCCGGGGCCGCGTGCGGCTCGGCGTGGTATTCCAGTGCGGCCGGTGGCTCACGACCGACCGCCGGCGCAGCCGCCGGTGCCTCGTGCGCACCGTTACCCGAATCAGCGCCTTCGAAGCGCTGCGGCACGCCCTCGGCCACATTGCCTTCAGAACCTGACTGCGGTGGCGCGCTGTCGCGCGATCCGCCACCGCCGCGTCGTCCGCGCCGCCGTCCGCGCCGCGCGCGGCCGCGGCCTTCGCCGCGCTCTGCACGCGCCTCGCCTGCGACGGGCGGTATCTGCGAGCCGGGTGCTGCGGCATCCTGACGCTGCGGCTCCTGCGAAGCGGAGCGCTCGGGGCTACGTTCGCCCGCGCGCTCGGAGTTGCGTTCGCCCGGGCGTTCGCCAGTGCGCTCGCCCGCGCGCTCGTGGCGGCGCCCCGAATCGCGACCGCGGTTGTCGCGATCGCGATCGCGGTTGCGATCGCGTCCGTCGCTGCGGCGGCCGTCACTGCGTTCGCGGCGGGCGCCATCCGCATAGCGCGGTTGCCGGCCGTGCTCGCGCCGTCCGTCACGTCGCTGCCCGTCCTCGCGCCGCGGGGTGCGCGCCGGCGTGCTGCGCTCGGTCTCGGACACTGGCTGCGGTGCGCTCACCGCCGCCACCGGCTCACCGGCGAGGAGCTTCTTGAAGCGCGACCAGAACCCACCCACAGGCGCTGCGGCGCTGGGAGCCGGCGCCGCCGCTGCAGGTTGCGCCGCCATCGGCGCTGAAGTCGCCGGCATGATCGGTGCCACCGCCGGCGGCTCCGCCGGCGGCTTCTTGTCCTGCGCGCTGCCGGGCTCTGCAAGTACCGGTGCGGTGGGCATGAGGTAGGTGGCCTGACGGTTCTCCGGCAGTTCCGCCTCATCGTCACGCACGCGCCGGATCGAGTACTCCGGCGTCTGGATGTTCTCGTTCGGAACGATGATCAACTCGGCTTCGCTCTTATCTTCGAGCGTGCGCAGCCATTCGCGCTTCTCGTTGATCAGATAAGTCGCGACCGCCACCGGCACCTGAGCGATGACCCGGGTGGTGCGGTCCTTGCGCAGTTCTTCGCCGATCAGGCGCAGCACCGCGAGCGTCATCGATTCCACGCTGCGGATGCTGCCGATACCCACGCAGCGCGGGCAGACGATATGGCTGGTCTCGCCCAGCGAGGGGCGCAGCCGCTGGCGCGACATCTCCAACAGGCCGAAGCGCGACAGCCGGCCGATCTGGATACGCGCGCGGTCCATGCGCACCGCGTCGCGCAGCCGGTCTTCCACCTCGCGCTGGTTCTTGGCCGACTCCATGTCGATGAAATCGATGACGATCAGTCCGCCGATGTCACGGATGCGCAGCTGGCGCGCGATCTCATCCGCCGCCTCAAGATTGGTATTGGTGGCGGTGGTCTCGATGTCGCTGCCGCGCGTGGCGCGCGCCGAGTTGATGTCGATCGATACCAGCGCCTCGGAGTAATCGATGACGATGCTGCCGCCCGAGGGCAGCTGCACCTTGTGGGCGTAGGCTGATTCGATCTGGCTCTCGATCTGGAAACGGGTGAACAGCGGGATGTCGTCGGTGTACAGCTTCAGACGCCGCTGGGCATCCGTCGGCATGAAACGCTGCATGTACTCCTGCGCCTTCTGAAAGGCGGCCGGGCTGTCGACCAGCACCTCGCCGATGTCATCGGAGAGGTAGTCGCGCATCGCGCGCGTCACGGCATCGCTTTCGCGGAACACCAGGAACGGGGCCGGGCGCTCCTTGGCAGCGGCGTCGATCTGCTCCCACTGGGTCTTGAGGTTGTCGAGATCCCACTGCAGTTCCTCGACCGAGCGGCCGACGCCGGCGGTGCGCACGATCGCACCCATACCGTCGGGGATGCGCAGCTGGCTCATGACCTCCTTCATCTGGTCGCGTTCCTCGCCCTCGATGCGGCGTGACACGCCCCCGGCGCGCGGATTGTTCGGCATCAGCACCAGGAAGCGGCCGGCGAGGCTGATGAAGGTGGTGAGGGCCGCACCCTTGGTGCCGCGTTCCTCTTTCTCCACCTGCACGATGACCTCTTGCCCCTCCGAAAGCAGCTCACGAATATTCATCCGGCCGCCCTGCGGCTGCTGGTTGAAGTAATCGCGGGAGACTTCCTTCAGCGGTAGAAAACCGTGGCGCGCTGCGCCGTAGTCGACGAAGCAGGCCTCGAGCGAGGGCTCGACGCGGGAAATGCGGGCCTTGTAGACGTTGGCTTTTTTCTGTTCGCGGGAAGGTAACTCGATACTCAGGTCAAACAGCTTCTGTCCATCAACCAGAGCGACGCGCAACTCCTCTTCCTGAGTTGCATTCACTAGCATTCTCTTCATGTGCCCCTACTGTGCGGTGAGGGGCCGGCAAGCATGCGGCGGGAGTCCGCAGGACCAAACGTCCGCGGCGGCGAAGATTCCCCGAACTCGGCGAATGAGAGAGAGTCTCGTTATTCACGTTGCAGGCCGCGGCTTAAGCGCGGTGCGGAAAGGTAACCTTCGGTGAACTCAACCGACGGCGCCCACTGCGGAAGTCCGTGATGAACGGGAATTCGACGCAGGCAGCGCGATCTTGTCGGCCCAATGCGATGGCCTCGAATCAAGAGGTCCAACTAAACGGGCGGCGGCGCTTCAGCCGCAAGCCACTCATGCGCCCGTAATACGGGCGTCATGGGGAGTATACTCGACAGACCATTGTAGAAACAATGTCTTACGCGAAAACCCCCTCCCTGGCCCCTGATGCGGCCGCGATTCGCACCGAAGTACAGTACTTCGAAGCGGGTGCGGACGATGCCGGCCAGCGCCTGGATAACTACCTGCAGCGCCGCCTCAGCGGTTTCCCGCGCAGTCGTCTCTACCGCGTGATCCGCAAGGGCGAGGTGCGCGTCAATGGCCGCCGCGCCGGTCCCGACACCCGGCTGAACCTCGGCGACCGCGTGCGCATTCCGCCGCTGCGACTCGTGCCGGCGGCCGATCGGGGCCGACCGCCCTCAAGGCTCCAGGAGCAGCTTGCTGCGGCGATTGTGCACGAGGACCCGCGCCTGCTCGTGATCGACAAGCCAGCCGGAATTGCGGTCCACGGCGGCAGCGGCACAAGTTTCGGCGTGATCGAGACGCTGCGGGCGCTGCGCCCCGAGGAGTCGCTCGAGCTGGTGCACCGTCTCGATCGCGATACCAGCGGTTGCCTGCTGATCGCCCGGCGCGGTGAGGCGCTGCGGACCCTGCACGCGCTGTTGCGCGAAGACCGTTTCGAGAAACGCTATCTGGCGCTCGTCAAGGGCAAGTGGGAGCTGGGCGCCAAGCGCATCGATGTGCCGTTGCGCACCGACACCCGCGTCGGGGGTGAGCGCACCGTGCGCGCCGCCCCCAACGGCAAGCCTTCGGTGAGCGATTTCCGTCCGGTGCAGTTCTTCGGCAAGACCGCGACGCTCATGGAAGTCACCCTGCTCACCGGCCGCACGCATCAGATTCGTGTGCACGCCGCGCACGCCGGACATCCGGTCGCAGGCGATGAGAAGTACGGCGACCCGGCATTCAACGCAGCGATGCAGGAGCTGGGGCTGCGGCGCATGTTCCTGCACGCGCACAGTGTCAGTTTCACCTGGCCGCAGGGTACCGAGTTCAGTATCAACACGCCGCTGCCCCCCGAGCTGGGCGCGGTGCTCGATGCACTCGGCGCGCAGCGCCCCGCTAAGGGACGTGCAGCCCGCAGGCCCGCAGCGCGCTCGCGAGCCAGATGAGTGGCAGCCCGATGAGGGCGGTGGGATCGCGGCTGTCGATCGCCTGCAACAGCGACACCCCGAGACCCTCCGCCTTGAAACTGCCGGCGCAGTCGAGCGGGCTCTCGCGTGCCACGTAGCGCTCGATCTCCTCCGCACTCAGCGCGCGGAACGCGCAGGTCGTCAGATCGACATGGGTCTGTTCCTGGCGGCGTGCCTGGCACACCAGCGCGCAGGCGGTATGGAACTGCGCCGTGCGACCGCTGAGTACCGTGAGCTGCTCGCGGCAGTGCGCGGCATCGCCGGGTTTATCGAGCAGGCCGCCGGGTCCGGCGGCGACCTGGTCGCTGCCGATGACCAGAGCATCGGGGTGCTGCCCGGCTACGACGCGCGCTTTTTCCAGCGCCAGCCGCAGCGCGCGGTTGCCGGGGGATTCGCGCGCCCGGTGGGTCTCGTCCACACCCGGGGCCTGGATTTCAAACGGCAGCCCGAGCCGCTGCAGAAGTTCGCGGCGGTAGATCGACGTGGAAGCGAGGATAAGGCGTGGCACGGTCCGTGGCGGGCGATGCGAATCGCCTTCGAGAAACAAGAGCTTACGCCCAAATCCGCTTTTGACTTGGGCACACCTCATACCTATTATACGCGCCCCATGTCGCCACCCTGGTCGCAACCGCTCGACATCGACCGGTTGGCCGATGGCGGAGCCGACCTCGACTTCGCCGTTCCGCTCGCCGAGCTGTCTGGTGTGCGCTCGCTGCGCACGGGCGTGACGGGTGAGGTGCGGGCGCATGCGCATTTTGGGCGCGCGCAGGGTTTGACGGTCGCGGAGCTACGCCTGGACGGCGAGGCGCTGCTCGAGTGCCAGCGCTGCATGCGGCCGCTGCAGCTGCCGTTGCACGTCAGCTCGCGCATCGCGCTCATCGGCGCGGAAGCGGACGCGGCACGTGTGCCTGAGGATCTCGAGCCGGTGCTGGCCCGCGGCGGGCGCATCAGCATGGACGAGCTCATCACGGAGGAGCTGCTGCTGAGTTTGCCGATCGTGCCGCTGCACGAGGGCGCAGCCAGTTGCGCGGCCCAGGCGGCGCCGGCGGCGTCCGCGCAGGCCGGCGAGACCCATCGGCCGTTTGCGCGGCTCGATGAGCTGATGAAGCGTTAGGTTTAAACAAGGGTTTGGTATCAGGAGCTGATCAATGGCCGTTCAAAAAAGTCGCAAGACGCCTTCACGTCGCGGCATGCACCGCTCGCACGACGGGCTCGCAAAGCCGGCGCTGTCGAGCGATCCGCAGTCGGGTGAGACGCACGTGCGTCACCGCATCACTCCGGATGGCTTCTACCGCGGCCGGCGTGTGATCGAGAAGCCCGCCGAGGCCGAAGACAAGGAATGAAGCGCTAGCCCCGGCGGGAAGCCCAGCGAAGGGCCCGCGTGCTGCCGATCGCCATCGACGTGATGAGCGGCGACCATGAGCCGCGCGAATACGTTGCCGGTGCACTGCGCGCGCTCACCGACGATACGGAGCTGCAGGGGCTCCTGGTCGGCGACGCGCAGCTGCTGGCTGCGGCAACCGCGCAGTGGCCGCCGGCCGTGCGCGCCCGCGCCACGGTGGTGGGCGCCACCCAGACGGTCACCATGGAGGAGAAACCGCGCGAGGCGATCCGGCGCAAGAAGGACTCCTCCATGCGGGTGGCGATCGATCAGGTCCACGCCGGTCGCGCCAGCGCCTGCGTGAGTGCCGGCAACACCGGCGCACTCACCGCTATCGCGCATTTCGTGCTGAAGACGCTGCCGCAGGTCGAACGCGCCGCCATCATCTCGGCCATCCCCGCCGCCCACGGGCTCACCCACATGCTCGATCTCGGCGCCAATACCAAGGCGACCGCCGAGCAGCTCAGCCAGTTTGCCGCGATGGGTTCGATCGTCGCCCGCGATGTCTATGGCGTCGTCAGCCCGCGCGTCGGCCTGCTCAACATCGGCGAAGAGGACATGAAAGGCCACGAGCTGGTGCAGGAGGCGCACGCGCTGCTCGGCCGCAGCGGACTCAACTATGTCGGCTTCGTCGAAGGCGACGATATCTTCTCCGGTGATGTGGATGTGGTCGTCACCGATGGCTTTACCGGCAACGTGGCCCTGAAGACCATGGAGGGCGTCGCCGGGCTGATCGCCGATCGCCTGCGTCAGGAGTTCCAGATGTCGGTGCCGGCGCGTGTCGCCGGCCTCATCGCGCGCCCGGTGTTGCGCCGCGCGGCCGCCGGCCTGGATCCGCGCCGCTACAACGGCGCCTGCATGGTCGGGCTCACCGGGATCGTGGTAAAAAGCCACGGTCGCGCCGACGGTGTCGCTTTCGCGCGCGCGATCGGTACGGCGGCGCTCGCCGCGCGCAGCGGGCTCACCTCGCACATCGCGCAGGCGCTACAGGGGAGAGGGGCGGGTCATTGATCTATTCGCGCATCAGCGGCACCGGTTCGCATCTGCCCGCCAAGATCGTAACCAATGCCGATCTCGAGAAGACCCTCGATACCAGCGACGAATGGATCCGCAGCCGCACCGGCATTGAGCGGCGCCATATTGCCGCGGACGGGGAGACGACCGTCGATCTGGCCGAGATCGCCGCGCGGCGCGCGCTCGAGGCCGCAGGTGTTGCCCCCGCCGATGTCGATTTCATCGCCTTCGGTACCACCACTCCGGATCTGGTTTTCCCCAACTGCGGCACGCTTCTGCAGCAGCGCCTCGGGTGCCGCGGCGTGCCGGCCTTCAGCCTGGAGACCGCCTGCGCCAGCTTCATGTATGCCCTCTCGATCGCCGACAAATACGTCCGCTGCGGCGAGGCGCGGCGCGCGCTCGTGGTCGGTGCCGAGACGCTCTCGCGCATCACCGACTGGAGCGATCGCTCCACCGCCATCCTCTTCGCCGACGGGGCCGGTGCCGTGCTGCTCGAGCCCGACTCCAAGCCCGGCGTGCTCTCAACCCACCTGCACTCCGACGGCGACTACAAGGATTTCCTTTACTGCGGCAGCGGTGTCTCCAAGGGCTTCGCCTCCAAGCTCGTGATCAGCATGTCCGGTCACGAGGTGTTCCGTATGGCGGTCGCGCGCCTGGGCGAGGCGGTGGATGAGACGCTCCAGGCCAATGGCCTTGAGCTCAGTGCGCTCGACTGGATGGTGCCGCACCAGGCCAATATCCGCATCATTCACGCCACCGCCCGCCGGCTCGAACTGCCGCTCGAGCGCGTGGTGATCACCGTGCAGGATCACGGCAACACCTCCGCGGCCTCCGTACCGCTGGCGCTCGATGTCGCGGTGCGCGACGGCCGCATCCGCCGCGGCCAGCTGCTGCTGCTGGAGGCCTTCGGTGGCGGCTTTACCTGGGGTTCCGCGCTGGTGCGTTTCTAGGCAGCCGCCGCTCGTAGCCAAAAAAAAACGCCGCGCGGATGCGCGGCGTTCTTTGACTTCTCTAGAGACCTGTTTTTACTTCGACACGGAGCGCTTGAACATCCGGTCGATCTTCTCGTTGGTCGCGTCACAGCACGACTGGCTGGCATGCGCCGCCGCCAACGCCTGGTTGGCCGTGCTCTGCGCACCGCTGGCCGCCTGGCTGGCGGACTGAGCGGCGCTGTTGGCCTGGTCAGCTTCGCTCTTGGCCGCAGAGATGTCACCCTGCGCCTTGGCCAGCTGCGCCTTCAGATCCGCCACTTCAGCCTGCAGCGGTTTCAGATCCGTACAGGCTGCCAGTCCAACGGCCAATACCACGGCAGCCGCCGCCTTAACAACGCTCGCGCACTTCATACTCGTCCCCTTTGGGTTGTTGATTCGGGATGTCCTGAGAACCGACTGCGACTCCGGTGGGCAAGTTCCGCCGTCCTCGCCGCGCGCAACTGCATCAAATTTGACTCCGGAATGCAACTCCAAACACCGGACCTGCTCCGTTTTGTCTTCTGCTCGCGACAAGGTGCAGGTGATGCTGTGACGTTGTGTCAGTTCACTGAAGTGACAAAGAGTGTGCGTGTGGAGGCTGAATTTCGCGGCCTGGCGCATCGGCCTGTGAGGGTTCGTGCTGCACGGCGCCACGTGTTAGCTCACCGCTGGCATCGTTCCTTAAGAATTTTTAATCGCTTTCATATATGTGTCGGGAATTTCTCACGCCCGCGCTTGCGCTCTAGAAGACACCCCGGCGCGGGTGCTCTCCGGCGCATTGCGCGGCACTCAAAAAGGCTTGCGCAGTGCAGGTGTCTGGATATAATCACAGTAGCTGTATATAAAAACAGGCAGGTTCAGAATGTCCGACCTCACCCCCCGCCAGACACAGATCCTGCGCCTCATTCAGCGTTTCATCGGCGAGACCGGCATGCCGCCGACCCGGGCGGAGATCGCCCATGAACTCGGCTTCCGTTCCGCCAATGCGGCCGAGGAACATCTGCGGGCATTGGCTCGCAAAGGGGTGATCGCGCTCGTTCCCGGCACCTCACGCGGCATTCAGCTGAAGGACACCATCCGCGAGCAGATGGGGCTGCCGCTCATCGGCCGGGTCGCCGCCGGCAAGCCGATCTTCTCCGAGGAGAATTTCGAGGCGCGGCTGCAGATCGATCCCGGGTTGTTCCAGCCACGACCGCACTACCTGCTGAAAGTCATCGGCATGAGCATGAAGGATGCCGGCATCCTCGATGGGGATCTGGTGGCGGTGCATCGCACCGCCGAAGTGCGCAGCCGGCAGATCGTGGTCGCACGGCTCGAGAACGAGGTGACCGTCAAGCGTTATCGCCAGGAAGGCTCGGTGGTGTGGCTGCTGCCCGAGAACACCGACTTCGAACCGATCAAAGTGGACCTGAAAGAAGAGCCACTGCTCATCGAGGGGATCGTGGTGGGTGTGGTGCGTCGCGGCCGCGCGGCCGGCCTGATGTAGTTCTGCGCTTTTTTCCACTGACGCGTTCAGCGGTGCGCTGGCATGGCTGGCAATCCGAACCTCACTCGCTTGCTCGAGCATCCGGCCATCTGGCGCGGCCGCACGGCGGCGCGCCGGCACGGGCTGCCGAGCGGCTTTGCCGCGCTCGATGCCTATCTGCCGGATCGCGGCTGGCCACGCAGCGGCCTGATCGAGATCCTGGTCGCGCGTTTTGGCAGCGGCGAGCTGCGTCTGCTGTTACCGGCACTGAGCGCGCTGACGCGCGCCGCCACCGCCCGCTGGTGCGTATGGGTGGCGCCACCGCTGCTGCCGTTTGCGCCGGCGCTGGTAGCGCATGGCATGGTGCTCGAGCGCGTGGCGGTGGTGGGCGGTGCGCGGCCGCTGTGGGCTTTCGAGCAGACACTCGGCTCAGGGGCTTGTGATGCAGCACTCGCCTGGGAGGCGCGCCCGAAGCTGCGCGAGCTGCGCCGCCTGCAGTTGGCCGCCGAGCGCGGCCATGCGCTCGGGGTGTTGTTTCGTCCGCGCCGGGCTGCCGCGCAGTCCTCGGTGGCGGTGCTGCGCCTGGGGCTCGAGCCCTTGGCCGCAGGCGTGCGGCTCACGCTGCTGAAGGGCCGCAGCGCGCGCCGCGACACGCTCGAGCTCACCTGGCCCGCCGACGGGGCGGCCTGATTTCAAGGCCAGCCGCATGCCCCCGCGCCTCATCCAGGTCATCGCCCCACCTGTCTCTGCGCCGCCGGCAGCGCCCGCAGGCGCCACGCTGCGCAGCGTCGAGCCCGCCGCGGCAGGCAGCCGGAGCGCCGCCGAGCTGTGGGCCGGCGTGCATCTCGCCGCTGCTGCGCAGGAGGGCTGGCTCGAACGGCTGGCCGGCGCTGCGCAGCGGTTTACGCCCCGGGTGAGTCTGCTGCCGCCCGATGGGCTGCTGCTCGAGGTCCGCGGCAGCCTGCATCTGTTCGGCGGCGTGACGGGCCTGCGCGCAGCCCTGGACGCCGAATGCCGGCAGCGCAGTCTCACAGCGCGCATCGCTTTCGCGCCGACGCCGCTGGCGGCGCTCGCGGCCGCGCGCGCCGGTCAGGAGCTGGTGATCAGCGATCCGGCTCAGCTCACCGGGCGCCTTGCGGCACTGCCGCTCGGCGTGCTGCGCTGGCCGGAAGAAACCCTGGCGCGCCTGGCGCGCATGGGCGTGCGTACCATCGGTGCGGTGCTGCGCCTGCCGCGCGCGGGCTTTGCGCGCCGCTTCGGGGTCGCGCAGCTCGCCACGCTCGATGAGCTTACTGGCCGTGCGCCGCAGCGGCTGCCGGCCTTCCGTGCGCGCGAGCGCTTTCGCCGGCGGCGCGATTTGCTGAGCGAGCTCACCCGCCACGAGCTGCTGCATGCCGCGCTCGCGCCGCTGTTCACCGCGCTCGACGCCTTTCTGCGCGCGCGCCAGTGCGCGGTGGTGGAGCTCGAGTGTCGCCTCCTGCACCGGCACGCAGCGCCCACGCGCTGCGTGCTGCCGCTGGCGGCTCCCGCTGCGGACGGTGCACGCCTGCACGCACTCTGCGGCGAGTACCTGAGCCGGCAGCAGCTGCCTGAGCCGGTGCGCGCGTGTGAGCTGCGGGCTACGGCACTGGTGCCGCAGCGGCCGGTGGCGCGCAGCCTGTGGCAGCCGGGGGAGCACGGCGGCGATGAGCAGGCCGCCGGCGGCGATCTCATCGAGCGGCTGCGTGCACGGCTGGGAGCCGCGGCGGTGCACGGCTTAGTCCTGCGTGAGGGACATCGCCCGGAGAACACCTGGGCGCTCGCAGCGCCGCCGGCTGCGGGGCCGCAGCCGCGGGCCGCGCCGGTCGCCCCGCCGCGCAGCGCGCGCCGGCGGCCGCTGTGGATCCTGCCGACACCGCAGCCGCTCGCGGTGCAGGGCGGGCTGCCATGCCGCGGTGGCGCGCTGCGCCTGCTGGGCGAACTGGAGCGCATCGAGACCGGCTGGTGGGACGGGGCGGACATCGCGCGCGATTACTACGCCGCGGTCGACCTGCAGGGGGTGCGCCTGTGGGTATTCCGCGAGCGCGGCGCGCCGCACGGCTGGTTCCTGCACGGCATCTTCGGCTGAGGGGCCGCCATGGACGCGCTGCCCGCTTACGCGGAGCTGCATTGCCTGTCGAACTTCACCTTCCTGCGCGGCGCCTCGCACCCGCACGAGCTGGTGGAACAGGCGGACGCGCTCGGCTATCGCGCGCTCGCGCTCACCGACGAATGCTCCGTTGCCGGGGTGGTGCGGGCGCACAGCGCGCTCAAGCAGCGGCCGCTCAAGCTCATCATCGGCGCGGAGTTTCGTCTGGTGTGCGGGCTGCGCCTGGTGGCGCTGGCGATCGACCGCTGCGGCTACGCGCGGCTGTGCCGGCTGATTACACGCGCGCGGCGCGCGGCCGAGAAAGGGACGTATACGCTCAGCCGCGCCGATCTCGAGACGCTGCCGCCCGAGCAGTGCTTCATCCTGTGGCTGCCGGGGGCGCAGCCGCAGGAGATGGAGTTGCGCTGGCTCGCCGAGCGCTGCGGTCCACGGCTGCGCATCGCGGTCGAGCTGCTGCGCGAGGGCGAGGATCGCGCCCGTCTCACGCAGCTGCGCACACTCGGCGCGCGCTACGGCGTGCCGCTGCTCGCCAGCGGCGATGTGCACATGCACGTGCGTGCGCGCCGCCGCCTGCAGGATGCGCTCACCGCGATTCGCTGCAACGTGCCGCTGAGCGCGGCCGGTGACCGGCTGTACCCCAATGGCGAGCGCTACCTGCGCGAGCGCGCGCGTCTGGCGCGGCTCTATCCGCCGGCGCTGCTGCAGGCGAGCGTGCAGCTGGCCGAGCAGTGCCAGTTCTCACTGAGTGAGCTGCGCTACGAGTATCCGCGCGAGCTGGTGCCGCAAGGGCACAGCGCCGCCAGTTACCTGCGGCAGCTGACCGAAGCGGGCGCCCGCTGGCGCTGGCCGGACGGGGTGCCCCCTGGCGAACGCGCCGCCATCGAGCACGAGCTCGCCCTCATCGCGGAATTGCACTACGAACCCTATTTCCTCACCGTGCAGGACGTAGTGGCGTTCGCGCGCCGCGAGGGGATCCTCTGTCAGGGGCGCGGTTCCGCCGCCAACTCGCGCGTGTGCTATTGCCTGGGGGTGAGCTCGGTGGATCCGCAGCGCGGTGCCGCACTGCTGTTCGAGCGCTTCATCTCGCGCGAGCGCCACGAGCCGCCCGACATCGACATCGACTTCGAGCACGAGCGGCGCGAGGAGGTGCTGCAGTACGTCTACCGCAAATACGGCCGCACGCGCGCCGCGCTCGCCGCCACGGTCATCATGTACCGCGCGCGCAGCGCGCTGCGCGATCTCGGCAAGGTGTTCGGGCTCAGCGCCACGCAGAGCGGCAAGCTCGCCAAGGTCATGCAATGGTGGGACGGCAGCGCAGCACTCGCCGAGCGCGTGCATGCGGCCGGCTTCGATACCGACAGCCCGTGGTTGCGGCGCCTGCTGGCGCTCGCCGCCGAGCTCATCGCCTTCCCCGGCTTCCCGCGCCATTTGTCACAGCACGTCGGCGGCTTCGTCATAGCGCAGGGGCTGCTGGAAGAGCTGGTGCCGATCGAGAACGCCGCGATGCCCGAGCGCACCGTGGTGCAGTGGGACAAGGACGATCTCAACGACCTAGGTCTCCTCAAGGTCGACCTGCTGGCGCTCGGCATGCTGACGGCGCTGAAGCGCGCCTTCGCGCTGGTGAATCACTACCGTGGCACGCACTACACGCTCGGCACGCTGCCGGCCGAGGATCCCGCGGTGTACGACATGGTGGGTCGCGCCGATACCATCGGCGTCTTCCAGATCGAATCGCGCGCGCAGATGGCGATGCTGCCGCGCCTGAAGCCGCGCTGCTATTACGATCTGGTGATCGAAGTGGCGATCGTGCGCCCCGGGCCGATCCAGGGCGACATGGTGCATCCGTATCTGCGGCGGCGCGCCGGACTTGAGCCGATCGAATACCCGGGCGCGGAGGTGCGACAGGTGCTGGAGCGCACGCTCGGCGTGCCGATCTTCCAGGAGCAGGTGATGCAGCTCGCCATCGTCGCCGCCGGTTTCTCGGCCGGCGAGGCCGACGCGCTGCGCCGGGCGATGGGCGCGTGGAAGCGTACCGGCGGGCTCGATCCGTTCCGTGAGCGGCTGCTCGAGGGCATGCGCCAGCGCAACTATCCGCAGGAATTCGCGCAGCGCATCTACCAGCAGATGCTCGGCTTCGGCGAGTACGGTTTTCCGCAGTCGCACGCCATGAGCTTCGCGCTGCTGGTGTACGACTCGGCCTGGCTCAAGTGTTACGAGCCGGCAGCGTTTACCTGCGCACTGCTCAACAGCCAGCCGATGGGCTTCTATGCGCCGGCGCAGCTGGTGCGCGATGCGCGCGCCCACGGCGTCGAGGTGCGCACGGTGGACGTCCGCAGCAGTGCCGTGGATGCGACGCTGGAGCGGGGCGCCGACGGCGCCCCGGCCCTGCGCCTGGGATTGCGCCTGGTGAAGGGCCTGTCCCAAGAGGGGGCCGGGCGCCTGGTCGCGGCGCGCCGCGCCGGCGGCTTCGCGAGCGTGCAGGACTTGGCCGCGCGCGCGCGGCTCGAGCGCGGCGATCTCGAGGCGCTCGCCGCCGCCGGGGCGCTCGCGGCCCTGAGCGGCAACCGTCACCTGGCCTTCTGGGAAGTGGCCGGCACCGAGCGGGCACTGCCGCTCGCGCCAGCGCCGACCCGCGCCAGTGAGCTCGAGGAGGGCCGGCCGCTGCTCGCCACGCCACGCGAGGGCGAGGAGATCGCCGCCGATTACGCCGCGGTGGGCTTCACCCTCGGGCGGCACCCGCTGGCACTGCTGCGCGCGCGGCTGCGCGCCCAGGCGCTGCTGTCGGCGGGCGAACTCGCCGTGGCACAAAACGGTGCGCGGGTGCGCACCGCCGGCCTCGTGCTGATGCGCCAGCGGCCGGCGACTGCCAGCGGTGTCACCTTCCTGACACTCGAGGATGAGAGCGGGCAGGTGAACGTCCTGGTGTGGGAGCGGGTGGGGCGCGAGCAGCGCCAGGCGCTTCTGGAAGCGCGCCTGCTGGAGGTGCACGGCGAGCTGCAGCGCGAGGAGGGGGTGACGCATCTGATCGCCCGGCGGCTGATCGACCGCTCGGCGCTCCTCGGACAGCTCCTGACCCGCTCGCGCGACTTCCACTGAAAGCCGCCGCAGCGCGCGCCGCGCTCAGGGTGGCTTGCGCCTGGCCTTGGCCGAGCCCTCGCCCTCGTTGTCGATCTCGTAATCCTCGAAATCGCTGGTGAGCTCCAGGGTGTGCTTTTCCTCGAGCAGGCGCTCGAGGCGCCGCCAGGCCGGGTCACCATTCTTTTGCCCGCGCTTCTTGGCCAGATCGAGGTCCTTGATGACCTGATCGAGATCGACGTCGCCGTCTTCGCTGACCGGCTCGTCGGCTTCCTCGTCCTCAAATTCGTCTGATTCGGGCTTCTCGCTCATGCGGGACTTCGCGTCCGCAGAATCTGGACGGCGCGAACTTAAATCAGATCGTGTGACAACTGCAATGTCGACCGCACGGTTTGTGAAGCGGTGCCGCTTTGCGCTGCCCGGCGCCGCCCGGGAGCGCCACGCCCTCAGTGGATCAACTGATTGATTTCGAAGATCGGCAGCAGCATCGCGAACACGATGCCCATCACGAACAGGCCCATCAGCACGATCAGCACCGGACCCAAGAGCCCGACCAGCGCGGCCAGCAGGCCATCGAGCTCGCGTTCCTGGCTGATGGCAGCGCGCTCGAGCATGTTCTCGAGCTGGCCGCTCGACTCGCCGCTGGAGATGAGGTGAATGGTCATCGGCGGGAACAGCCGGCTGAGCGCGAGTGAGCGGCCGATGGGGGCACCCTCGCGCACCCGTGCCGCGGCATCGTTGACCGCATCACGCATCGGCAGGTTGGTCACCACCTCACCACCGATGCGCAGCGCTTCCAGCACCGGTACGGAACTGGCTGAGAGGATGCTGAAGGTGCGGGTGAAGCGTGCGGTGTTGAAGCCGCGCACCAGTTTGCCGACCAGCGGCAGCCGCAGCTGCAGGCGGTGGAAGCGGCGCCGCGCCGCCGGGTTTTTCAGCCAGCGGCGGAACCCGAGCGCGACGACGATCGCCCCGATCAGCAGATAGATGCCATAGGCGCGCAGAAAGCCGCTCACCGCGATCAGCAGCTGCGTGATGAGGGGGAGCTTGGCCTTGCTGGCCTCGAACACCGAGACCACCTGCGGTACCACGTAGACCAGCAGCGCCGAGACGATCACGAAGCACAACACGGTGAGCACGATCGGATAGAGCATCGCCGTCAGCACCTTCTGGCGCAGCTGGTCGCGCCCTTCGGTGTAGTCGGCGAGCCGCTCGAGTACGTTGTCCAGGTGGCCGGCCTGCTCGCCCGCAGACACCGTGGAACGGTAGATCTCCGGGAAGATGCGCGGGAACTCAGCGAAGCCGTCGGCGAGAGTGTGGCCTTCCATGACGCGCGCGCGCACCCCGAGGATGATGCTCTGCACGCGCGGCTTTTCGGTCTGCTGCGAGACCGCCAGCAGCGACTCCTCGAGGGGCAGGCCGGCGCGTACCAGGGTGGCCAGCTGGCGGGTAAACAGGGCGAGATCGGTGGAGGACACCCGCCGCACCAGGCTGAAGGAGCGCTGGCGCTTGGCTTCTTTCTGCGCCACCTCGGTGACGCTCACCGGCAGCAGCTGCTGCTCGCGCAGCAGCTGACGGATGTGGCGCGGGGTGTCGCCCTCGAGGATCCCCTTGCGCTCTCTGCCAGCCGGATCGAGCGCGGTGTATTCGAACGCGCCCACCTGGCTCAGTCCTCACGCGTGACGCGCAGCACTTCCTCGATGGTGGTTTCCCCGCGCAACACCCGCGCCCGGCCGTCATCACGGATCGACGGGGTGGTATGACGCGCGTGGCGCTCGATCTCCTGTTCGGACACCCCGTCGTGGATCATGGTGCGCATGGCGTCATCCACGATGATCAGCTCATAGATGCCCGAGCGGCCGCGGTAGCCGCCACTGCTGTCGCGCCCCGGGCGGTACAGAGTGGGGGAGGGTTCGTCGGGCCGCAGGTTGAGCAGGCGTCGCTCGTAGTCGCCGGCGGTGAAGGGCTGCTTGGAGTCCGGGCTCAAGACCCGCACCAGACGCTGTGCTAGGACACCGATCAGGCTCGAGGACAGCAGGAACGGTTCGATGCCCATGTCGCGCAGGCGGGTGATGGCGCCGGCGGCGGTGTTGGTGTGCAGGGTCGACAGCACCAGATGGCCGGTGAGGCTCGCCTGCACCGCGATCTGCGCGGTCTCGAGGTCGCGGATCTCACCGATCAGCACCACGTCGGGGTCCTGACGCAGGATGGCGCGCAGGCCGCGCGCGAAGGTCATTTCCACCTTGGTGTTGACCTGGGTCTGACCGATGCCGTCGATGTAGTACTCGATCGGATCCTCGACCGTCATGATGTTCTGGGTGTTGTCGTTCAGCCGCTCGAGCGCTGCGTACAGCGTGGTCGTCTTGCCCGAGCCGGTGGGACCAGTCACCAGCAGGATGCCGTGCGGCTTGTGGATCAGCTCATCCATCGTGCCCTGGATCTTCGGATCCATGCCGAGCGAGCCCAGATCGAGCTTGCCGGCCTGCTTGTCGAGGATACGCAGCACCACGCGTTCGCCGTGGCCGGAAGGAATGGTGGAGACGCGCACGTCCACGGCACGGCCGGCGATCTTGAGGCTGATGCGTCCGTCCTGTGGCAGGCGCTTCTCGGCGATGTCGAGCCGCGACATGACCTTGACGCGTGACACCACGAGCGGGGCGACCGCGCGCTTGGACTGCAGTACCTCGCGCAGCACGCCATCGACGCGGAAGCGGATCACCAGGCGGTTCTCGAACGGCTCGATGTGAATGTCCGAGGCGTTCTCTTTGACCGCCTGGGTGAGCACCGCATTGATCAGGCGGATGATGGGCGCATCGTCCTCACTGTCGAGCAGGTCCGCCTGCTCGGGCAGGTCCTGCGCCAGGTGAGCGAGGTCGGTCGTGTCATCCAGGCCCTCGACGGCGGACATGGCATCGGAGCCTGCCTCGTACGCCAGGCGCAGCAGCTCATCGAACTGCGCCTCCGGCACCCGCTCCAGGCGCACGGCGCGGCGCAGATAGCGGCGCACTTCGGCGAGCGCCTGGGGGGAAGCCGTATCGCGGTAGGTGCACTCGGCGACCCCGTCCACCACGCGCTTCACCAAAACGCCATGGCGCTTGGCGAAGGCGAACGACAGGCGCCGTTCGGCCGGATCGCCGGCGCCGCTCACGAGCATGCCGCTGCCGTGGGTACTCATTTACTGTCCCGGCGGATTCGCCGGCTGCGCCGTGGAATTCGGCGCCGGGGCACCCGGAGCGACGCTCGCCCCCGGCGGCGGCGTGCTGGGCGCTGCGCCATCGCCCGGAGCGGCCGGTGTCGGACTGCTGGCCGGAGCGCTGGAGCCTGCCGGGGCGGGCGCATTGCTCGGCGTGACGGACGGGTTGGTGCCCGGCGGCGGGGCCGGCGGCAAGGGCGGCAGACGGCCGCGCGGCACGCCCGGCAGCAGCGGCAGCGCTTCCTTGCTCGTCATCATCGGCTTCTGCTGGTCGAGCATGTAATTGTATTTGAGATCGGTCTCGTAAGCGGCCTGCGCCGCATCGCGCAGAATCTTCGGCCGGATGAAGATCATCAGGTTGTTCTTGGTGACGCTTTCGTTACGCGTCTTGAACAGCAGTCCGATGATCGGGATGTTGCCGAGGAAAGGCACGCGGTTCTCACCCTTGTTGGTGTCGTCCTCGATCAGCCCGCCGAGCACGACAATGCCGCCGTCCTCGATCAGCACGGTAGTGCTCACGGTACGCTTGTTGGTGACCAGGTCGACCGCGCCGGCCGGCTTCTGGCCAATGCTCGAGCTCTCGATCGAGATCTTGAGCATGAGGGAGTTGCCCTCCGCGGAGATCGTCGGGGTGATCTTCATGATCGTGCCGACTTCCTCGCGCTGGATGGTCTGGAAGGGGTTCACCTGGCCGCCGGTCACTGCGGTGCCACTGGTGTACTGGCCGGTGACGAACGGCACTTCCTGCGCCACCTTGAGCTCGGCCTCCTGGTTGTCCATGGTGACGGCGGAAGGCGTGGCGATGATGTTGTCGTCGGTGTCGGAGCGGATCGCGCGCAACACCGCCGCGAAATTCAGACCGCTGCCGCTGACGCGGCCGATACCGAGGGTGGTGCCCTGCAGCAGCGTCGTGGTGACACTCGCGGGATTCTCGATGGCGCCGGCGAGGTCGACGATGCTGGTGCCGCCCACCGGGCTCACGAACGATGCCGCCGGCACATTGGTGCCGTTGGAGAAGGCGGCCCAGTTGACACCGAGCTCGGAGTCCTTGTCGTAGTCGATGTCGGCGATGATGGCCTCGACCAGCACTTGCGGCCGGCGGATGTCGAGCTTGTCGATGATGTCCATCACCGCCTTCATGATCTTCGGCGGCGCGGTGATCACCAGCGAGTTGGTGGTCGGATCGGCCCACACCATCGCGTTCTTCTCGGCCGCCGCCTGTGGGGTCGCCCCGCCGCCGGCCGCACCGGCCGCACCGCCTGCGCCTGCGGCCGCCTGGGCGATGCCGGTGATCTGCTCTTTCAGTTTCGGCGCGAGTTTCTCCGCCTCGGCGTAATGCAGGTAGCGCACGCGCGTGTCACCGCCGCTCGCGAGCGGGGTGTCGAGGTGCGCCACCAGCGCCCGGATGCGCAGCCGCGCGCCTTCATCGCCAGCGACCAGCACGCTGTTGGAGCGCTCATCCGCCACCACCTTCACCGCCACGCCTTCGCTGGCGGCAGCCCCGGTATACAGCGAGTTCACCGTCCGCACGATCTCCGCGGCCGAGGCGTTGGCGAGCGGCAGGATCTCCGGATCCTGATTTCCCACCTGATCGATGCGGCGGATGATGCGCATCATCCGGTTCACGTTGCTCGCGTGGTCGGTGATGATGAGGATGTTGCCGGCCGGCACGGCCGCGAGATGTCCGTAGGTGGGCACCATGGGCCGCAGGATCGGCACCAGCTGCTGGGCGCTCACATTCTTCACGTCCAGCACCTGGGTGACGATTTCGTCCGAGGTGGCGCTCACGTGATCGGGCAGGTCGAGCGCCGGGATCGAGCGCGCGTTGGTGTCCGGCAGAATCTTGACGACATTGCCCGCGGGCACGGCGATGAAGCCATACACCTGCAGGATCGACAGGAACGCCTGGTAGAAGGCATCCGGGGACATCGGCGTCGAGGACAGCATCGTCACCTGGGCACGCACCCGCGGATCGATGATGAAGTTCTTGCCGGTGGCGGCACTCACCGCCTCGGCGATCTGGGTGATGTCTGCGTCTTTGAAATTGGGGGTGATGCGCTGCCCTTGGCTCTGCGCCTGTGGCGGCGCCGGCTCCTGCTGCTGCGCAACCGCGAGCGTGGCGGTCATCACGACCGCGAGCGCGCCCACTGTGAAGGTACGTCGTCCTGTCATCGGAAACTCTTCCCCCGCAAAACTAAAAGCGCCGGTCGGGCCTAGCGGCCGCCGGGGTCCCCGCCCGGAGGTCCAGGCGGCGGTGGGGCTGGTGGCGCCTCTACCGGCGGGGACGCAGCCCCACTCTGTGACCCCTGTGGCGCGGCCAGGCTGTCAGCTTCCTGCTCGACCTGCGCTATGTTCAAAGTGAGATCCTGCTGCTGACCGCCGCGAATGACCGTGACGCGCGCCTCACTCGAGCTAGCGAGTGTGTGCAGAATCTGCTCGCCGCGGTCGCGATCATCGAGCGGGGTGCCGTTGATGGCGGTCACCTGGTCGCCGGGCCGCAGCCCCAGGCGCGCAAACGCCTGCCGATCCCGGCCGGGATAGACGCGGAAGCCATTCATATGGCCGTGATCCATGACCGGTTGCGGACGCATCACATCGGCGAGCAGCCCCGGCTGCTCGGTAATCATGCGACGCATGCGCTCGATCGAGGCGTTGTCGCCCTGCAGCGCGGCGGCCGAGGGCGGCGGCGCGGCGGCACCCGCCGTGTGCGGCAGCGCCAGGGACTCGAGCTGCCCGTTACGGTCGATCACCACCCGGTCGGTGTAGACGGAATGGAGCTTCGCCCCACCCGGAACGTTGTCGCCGACTGCGTACACTTTTGCTGACTGTGCGTTTGGTCCGAGGATCGCCAGCCCATTTTGAGGATCATTCCCGGCAATGATTCCCGTGAGCACCAGCGGCATGTTCGTCTGCGGCGCATTGGCGGCGTCCTGCTGCAGCACCGGTGCGCTGCCGAACAGGTGCGCATTGGTGATGGTCGCGAGGTCCAGAGTGTGGCTGCGCAGCGGCGCATGGCTTGCCGCTGCGGGCGCGGCGCGCTTGCCGCCGGCCAGATCGAGCACGATGAGCGCCGCCTGCACGCCCAGGGCTGCTCCCAGGACCCAGGTCGCCAGGCGCGGGCCTTCGGACTTGAGCAGCGCGCGCCAGCGATCGGAGGCGGGCAACCCCTCCAGCCAGGAAGCGGCATTCATAGGCTTAGCAACAGCTGATCAATGGCGGTCCTCTAAAGACTGCGTGCCATTCCAAATTTCGGGCCACGCGCGAGCTTCGCGGCGCCACAAGCGGCGCCATCATACGAGCGTCGTGCGCGCGCTCCAAGCAATTGTTTCTGCAGGAGTAACTACTCCACATTCTCGCAGGCTTGTGTTGCCGTTTCGCGACCCCTATAAAGACAGTCATGCCCGATCCGCATCCGGTCCGCCCTGACACCGGCGTCGTCGTCGAAGAGGCGCGCCCGGAGGTCAAGCAACCGCCGCTTTTCCGGGTGGTGCTGCTCAACGACGATTACACCCCCATGGAGTTTGTGGTCGATGTGCTGGAAAAGTTCTTCGGACTGAACCGACCGACCGCAACGCGCATCATGCTTGAGGTGCACACCAAGGGTAAGGGCGTCTGCGGGGTCTTCACATATGAGATTGCTGAAACTAAGGTGGCGCAGGTGACGACCTACGCGCGCGATCATCAGCATCCGCTCATGTGTACTCTCGAGGAGGCCTGATGTCCTGGCTCCGTGTTTTACGTGAAAGGTCCGCCTAAAGTGCTGTCCAACGAGCTCGAATACTGTCTCAACGATGCATTCCATCAGGCGCGCGAGGCGCGCCACGAGTACCTGACCGTTGAGCACCTGCTGCTGGCGATCCTCGACACCCCGAAGGTGCGCGAGGTGCTGCGCGCCTGTGGCGCCGACCTCGCCAAGTTCAAACAGGAACTGAAGGAACACATCGAGCAGTCGACACCGCGCCTGGAAGAGGGCGAGGAGCGCGAGGTGCAGCCGACGCTCGGCTTTCAGCGCGTGCTGCAGCGCGCCGTGTTCCACGTGCAGTCGAGCGGCAAGAAGGAAGTCGGCGTCGGCAACGTGCTGGTGGCGATCTTCAGCGAGAAGCAGAGCCACGCGGTGTTTCTGCTCAACCGTCAGCACGTCACGCGGCTCGACGTCGTCAATTACATCTCGCACGGTCTGTCGAAGATCGCCGAGGAAAAGACCTCCGACAAGGAGGAGAGCAGCGCCGAGGGCGAGCGTGATGCCGAAGGCGGCAGCGCGCTGGAGAAATACACCACCAACCTGAATCGCATGGCCCAGGACGGGCGCATCGATCCGCTCATCGGCCGCAAGCTCGAAGTCGAGCGCACCATCGAGATTCTGTGCCGGCGGCGCAAGAACAATCCGCTCTACGTGGGCGAGGCCGGCGTCGGCAAGACCGCGATCGCCGAGGGGCTCGCGCGCCTGATCATCGAAGGCCAGGTACCGGAGGTGCTCTCCGACTGCACCATCTTCGCGCTCGACATGGGCGCACTCATCGCCGGCACCAAGTACCGCGGTGATTTCGAGAAGCGCCTGAAGGGCGTGATCACCGAGCTGAAGAAGCAGCCCGGGGCGATCCTGTTCATCGACGAGATCCACACCGTGATCGGCGCGGGCGCCGCCTCCGGCGGCGTCATGGACGCCTCCAATCTCATCAAGCCGGTGCTCACCAACGGTGAGATCCGCTGCATCGGCTCGACCACCTATCAGGAATACCGGCACATCTTCGAGAAGGACCACGCGCTCGCGCGCCGCTTCCAGAAGATCGACGTGGTCGAGCCTTCGGTCGCCGAGACCATCGAGATCCTGTTCGGGCTGAAGCCGCGTTTCGAAGAGCATCACGGCATCACCTACGCGGACGACGCCCTCAAGGCGGCTGCGGAGCTGGCGGCGCGTCACATCAACGAGCGCCACCTGCCCGACAAGGCCATCGACGTCGTGGACGAGGCCGGCGCGCGTGCGCGCCTGAAGCCGGTGGCCGAGCGTGAGTCGACCGTGCAAGTGCGCCACATCGAGGATGTGGTGGCGCGTATGGCGCGCATCCCGGCCAAGAGTGTTTCGACCTCTGACCGCGAGGTCCTCAAGAACCTCGAGCGCAACCTCAAGCTGGTGATCTTCGGTCAGGATCGCGCGATCGAGGCGCTCGCCGCCGCCATCAAAATGGCACGCTCGGGACTCGGCGAATCACGCAAGCCGGTCGGCAGCTTCCTGTTCGCAGGCCCCACCGGCGTCGGCAAGACCGAAGTCACGCGCCAGCTGGCGATCGCCATGGGGGTCGAGTTCCTGCGCTTCGACATGTCCGAGTACATGGAGCGCCACACGGTGTCGCGCCTGATCGGCGCACCGCCGGGATATGTGGGCTTCGATCAGGGGGGGCTGCTCACGGAGGCGATCACCAAGCACCCGCACTGTGTGCTGCTGCTGGATGAGATCGAGAAGGCCCACCCGGATGTCTTCAACCTGCTGCTGCAGGTGATGGATCACGGCACCCTCACCGACAACAACGGCCGCAAGGCGGACTTCCGCCACGTGATCATTGTCATGACGACCAACGCCGGCGCGCAGGAGATGGCGCGCGCTGCGATCGGCTTCACGCACGTCGACAACTCCAGCGACGGCATGGAAGCGATTCGGCGCATCTTCACCCCGGAGTTCCGCAACCGCCTGGATGCGGTGATCCAGTTCGCCGCCCTCGACCCGGTGACCATCGAGCGTGTGGTCGACAAACTGGTGCTGGAAGTGGAGTCGCAGCTCGAGCAGAAGGGCGTCACCATCACGCTCGATGATGCGGCGCGCCGCTGGATCGCCGAGCGCGGCTACGATCCGAAAATGGGCGCGCGCCCGATGGCACGCACCATCCAGGAGCACATCAAGCGGCCCTTGGCCGAGGAGCTCTTGTTCGGACGGCTCGCCAACGGCGGACACGTGCGTGTCTCGGTGGCGGCGGACGGCTCGGCACTGGCGCTCACGGTCGAGCCGGCGCAGGTGCCGACGGTGCCTGCCTAGCGCGCCGCGCTCATTCAGCGCCCGCGGTAGATGATGCGGCCCTTGGTGAGATCGTAGGGTGTCATTTCCACGGTGACCGCATCGCCGGTGAGGATGCGGATGTAGTTCTTGCGCATCTTGCCGGAGATGTGCGCGGTCACCACGTGGCCATTCTTCAGCTTCACCCGGAAGGTCGTGTTGGGCAGGGTCTCGACGACCTCGCCTTCCATCTGGATCGCATCTTCTTTGGACATAGTCTCGCGCGCAGTTCCGGGGGCGCGAATTGGAGCACAAGCGCGCCGCTGTGGCAATTTACCGCGGTGATACCGCTAGGGCGCGCAGCGGCGGCAGCGGCGCGCGCACGTGTTCGTGCAGCAGTGCCTGGAACTGACTGCGCGGAATCGCACGCGCTCCGAGCCCCATGAGGTGACGCGAGGGCAGCTGGCAGTCGATCACCGCCAGGGCGTTGACTCGACAGAGGGCCACCAGCTGGGCCAGGGCGGCCTTGGAGGCATCGCGCTCGCGGCTGAACATCGATTCACCGAAGAAAATCCCGCCGAGGCGCACGCCATAGAGTCCGCCGGCGAGCTTTCCCGCACGCCACACCTCGATGCTGTGGGCGCAGCTCAGGCGATGCAGCTCGAGGTAGGCGGCGCGCATCTCGGAAGTGATCCAGGTGCCGGGGCTGGCAGCACGCGGCGCAGCGCAGCCGTCGATGACCGCGGCAAAGTCGCGATCGAGCGTGGCCTCGAAACCGCCGTTGCGCAGTGTCTTGGCGAGGCTGCGGCTGAGGTGAAACTCCTCCGGGAACAGTACCGCGCGCGGGTCCGGTGACCACCACAGCACCGGCTGACCGGGCGAATACCAGGGGAAAATGCCGCGCCGATAGGCGGCGATGAGCCGCTCGGGGGACAGATCGCCCCCGGCGGCGAGCAGTCCCGCCGGCTCCTCCAGCGCCTGCTCGAGCGGTGGAAACCACTCGGGCGCGTCTTTGGGCGAGAGCCAGGTGATGGTCTTCACGAGGGCGGTTGCGCAGCGCGGCGGAAGGGCACGTGCTGCTGCACCTCCTGTGCGTAAGCATCGACCGCTGCGCCCTCGCGGTTCAGGTACTCGGCGATGGCAGCGCGGAAGTCGGCATCGGCGATGTAGTGTGCCGACCAGGTGAGTGCCGGCTCGAAGCCGCGCGCCACTTTATGTTCGCCCTGCGTGCCGGGCTCAAAGCGCGCCAGGCGCTGCTCGATGCAGAACTCGATCCCCTGGTGATAACAGGCCTCGAAGTGCAGGCTGTGAAATTCCGCCGCCGCACCCCAGTAGCGCCCGAACAGCGTGTCGCTGCCCACGAAGAACACAGCGACCGCCACCAGCGTGCGCCCGTGCAGGGCGAGCTTCACCATCAGCGAGTCGGGCAGCGTGCGCGCCGCGTCGCTGAAAAAAGTGCGCGTCAGGTAGGGCTCGTGGCCATGCCGCAGGAAGGTCTCGCGGTGCAGCGCGTAAATGCGATCGAGCAGTGCCTCATCCAGCTCCCCGCCCCAGCGCGTCTCGAAACGCACGCCCGCCTCCGCGACGCGGCGCCGCTCGCGACGTGCCTTCTTGCGCTTCTCGGCAGTAAAGCTGCCGAGGTAATCCTCGAAGCTGCCGTAGCCGCGGTTACTCCAGTGGAACTGACAGTCGCGCCGCAGCAGCCAACCGCGCGTTGCGCAGGCCTGACGTGCCGCTTCATCCAGAAATAAGGCGTGCACCCCGGAGAGGCCGTGGCTATCGACGTGCTGCTCGAGTGCCTCGAGCAGCCGAGCGGCGTACTGCGGGTAATCGAGATCGGCGCGTACCAGCAGGCGCGGCCCGGTGGCCGGGGTAAAGGGCGCCGCGAGGGTGAGTTTCGGGTAATAGCGCCGGCCGAGGCGCTCATAGCCGCGCGCCCAGGCGAAGTCGAACACGAACTCGCCGAAGGAGTGGCGTTTGACGAAGGCGGCCACTGCGGCGGCGAGCCCGTGCCGGTCGCGCAGCGTCAAGTAGCGCGGCTCCCAGCCGCTGCCCGGACCGACCGAGTGGCTGCGCTCGAGCGCGGCCAGGAACTGATGCCGGGTGAAGGGATTGTCGGCCGCGCCCAGCGCGTTCCACTCCGCGGGCGCGAGAGTCTGGATGCTGCGATGAAACTCCGGCTTGTCCATGCCCGTCAGTGTGTCAGGCGCGGCGCGGCGGCTCCGCGGCGAGGCTCTCAAGATAGCGATCGGCATCGAGCGCGGCCATGCAGCCGGCGCCGGCGGAGGTGATCGCCTGGCGATAGACGTGATCGGCGACGTCGCCGGCTGCGAACACGCCCGCGACGCTGGTCGCGGTGGCATTGCCGTCCGCACCCGAGCGCACCGTGAGATAGCCATCGCGCATCGCCACTTGGCCGTTGAACAATGCCGTGTTAGGCGTGTGGCCGATGGCAATGAACAACCCGGTGACGGGCAGCTCCTTGGGGCCCTCGCCGTTCAGTGCGGCGAGCCGCAGGCCGCTGACGCCGTGCTCGTTGCCGAGCACCTCGTCCACCGTGTGGTTCCATACCAGCGCGATTTTGCCGGCGTGCGCCTCCTGGAACAGCCGGTCCTGCAGGATTTTCTCGGCGCGCAGCTTGTCGCGGCGGTGGATCAGCGTGACGTGCTGGGCGATGTGCGACAGGTAGAGCGCCTCCTCCACCGCGGTGTTGCCGCCGCCTACCACCGCCACGCGATGACCGCGGAAAAAGAAGCCGTCGCAGGTGGCGCACGCGGAGACGCCCTTGCCGCGAAATTTCTCCTCGGACGGGATCCCCAGGTACTTGGCGGCCGCGCCGGTGGCAATGATGAGCGCATCGCAAGTGTAGTGCGCCGCATCGCCCGACAGACGCAGCGGACGCACCGACAGGTCGACCGCATGGATGTAGTCGTTGACGATCGTGGTCGCGAAGCGCTCGGCGTGACGCTTCATGCGCTCCATCAGCGCCGGGCCCTGCAGCCCTTCGACATCGCCCGGCCAGTTGTCGACGTCGGTGGTGGTCATGAGCTGGCCGCCCTGCTCAACGCCGGTGATCAGGAGCGGCGCGCGATTGGCGCGCGCGGCGTACACCGCGGCGCTGTAGCCCGCAGGTCCCGAGCCCAGAATGATCAGGCGGCTGTGGCGCGTCGGCGTCATGGGTTTCTCATGGTAGCAAGCCCTATAATGGCAGCCGTCTATCTTAAGATGGAGCGTTGCGATTTGGCTGAATCTTCCGCGTCGGCGCGTAGTGCGCCGCGCTTCACCACCGCGGTCAGCCGCGGCCTGCGCGAGAGCGCCATCATCGCGCTCGCCATCGTGGCGCTGGTGCTGTTCATGGCGCTCGCCACTTACAGCCCGGCCGATCCCGGCTTCTCGATCTCGACCAACGCGGATGCGGCCGGGGTCCACAACCGCATCGGGGTGATCGGCGCCTATCTTGCCGATTTCCTCTTTTTCCTGTTCGGCCGGCCGGCGTTCCTGTTTCCGCTGATGCTGTTCGTGGCCTGCTGGGGGCTGCAGCGGCGGCTGCGCAGCGAAGGCGGCTCGCGCGCCAACACGCTGGTGCGCATCATCGGCTTCCTGCTGGTGCTGGTGGCGAGCTGCGCGCTGACGACGCTGCACTGGCAGGCGGGCGCGCTGCGCCAGAGCGCCGGCGGTGTGGTCGGCAGCGTCGTCGGTGGCGGACTTGCCGCAGGGCTGGATTTTCTCGGCGCGACGCTGCTCATGATCGCCGCCTGGATGGCGGGCCTGTCGCTCGCCTTCGGCGTCTCCTGGTTCACCATCATGGACCGCATCGGCGCGGCCGCCTGGGCCGGAGTCGGCTGGCTGCGCACGCGGCTCAATTCATCGCGCGATGCCGCCGAAGGGCGCGAGCGCCGTCAGGCGCGCAAGGAAGCGGTGGAGAGCTCGCAGAAGAAATCGGCCACGCGCGCCCCGCCGCGCATCGAGCCGCCGACCCCGATCGTGGAGAAGAGCGCGCGGGTCGAGCGCGAGCGGCAGGTCCCACTGTTCGATCCGCCCAAGGCCGGCGAGCTGCCGCCGCTGAAACTGCTCGACGATCCGCCGCCGCGCGAGCCGCTGTACTCGGCCGAGGCGCTGGAGGCGTTGTCGCGCCTGGTGGAAATGAAGCTCAAGGACTTCTCCATCGAGGCCGAGGTGGTGGCGGTGCAGCCCGGACCGGTGGTGACGCGCTTTGAGCTGCGGCCCGCCCCGGGAGTCAAGGCCAGCCAGATCACCGCGCTCGCCAAGGACCTGGCACGCGCGCTGTCGGTGCTGTCGGTGCGCGTGGTGGAGGTGATTCCCGGCAAGAGCGTCATGGGGCTCGAGATCGCCAACGAGAAACGCGAGACCGTGACACTCGGTGAGATCATCCGCTCCAAGGCCTACGACGAGCTGCATTCCCCGCTCGCGCTCGCCCTCGGCAAGGACATCGGCGGACAGCCGATGGTCGCCGACCTGTCGCGCATGCCCCATCTGCTGATCGCCGGCACCACCGGTTCGGGCAAGTCGGTCGGCATCAACGCGATGGTGCTGTCGCTTCTCTATAAGTCGACCGCCGAGCACGTGCGCCTCATCATGATCGATCCGAAGATGCTCGAGCTGTCGGTGTACGAGGGCATTCCGCACCTGCTTGCACCGGTGGTCACCGACATGAAGCAGGCCGCCAATGCGCTGCGCTGGTGCGTGGCGGAGATGGAACGTCGCTACCAGCTGATGGCCGCGCTCGGCGTGCGCAACATCGTCGGCTTCAACCGCCGGGTGAAGGAGGCGAACGATGCCGGCAAGCCGATCCTCGATCCGGTGCTGCTGCAGAAAGCGGCCAACGACCCGAGCATCGACCAGCGCGAGATTCCGCACCTGACGCCGCTCCCCTACGTGGTGGTGGTGGTGGATGAGCTCGCCGATCTGATGATGATCGTCGGCAAGAAGGTCGAGGAACTGATCACCCGCCTGGCGCAGAAGGCACGCGCCTCGGGGATTCACCTGGTGCTCGCCACCCAGCGGCCGTCGGTGGACGTGATCACCGGCCTCATCAAGGCCAACATTCCTACGCGCATCGCCTTCCAGGTGTCGGCGCGGGTCGACTCCCGCACCATCCTCGATCAAATGGGCGCCGAGACGCTGCTGGGTCACGGCGACATGCTGTACCTGCCGCCGGGCACTTCGATTCCGACGCGCGTGCACGGCGCGTTCGTCTCCGACCAGGAGGTCCACCGCGTGGTCGAGGCGCTGCGCTCGCCGGCCCCGCCGAACTACATCGACGAGGTGCTGTCCGGGCCACGCACGCCGATCCCGGGCCTCGCGGGAGAGGAGGGCGAGACGGGCGGGGCTGGCGCCGAGGATGCCGAGGCCGATCCGCTCTACGACGAGGCAGTGCGCATCGTCACGAGCGAACGCAAACCCTCGATTTCCTACGTGCAGCGACGCCTGAAGATCGGCTACAACCGCGCCGCGCGACTGCTCGAGCAGATGGAGACCGCAGGCCTGGTCGGGCCACTGCAGCCGAACGGCGCGCGCGACGTGCTCGCGCCGGCGCCGCCCGAGGACTGAGGGCCGTGAGCTCTCCTCCAGCGCGTCGATCGGCGCTGCGCGCGCTGCTCGCACTGACACTGCTGGCCGTGGCGCGCGCCGGCCTGCCGGCGGAGGTGCCGGCGACGTCTGCGCTCACGCCCCTCGATGACTACCTGGACAAGCTGCACACACTGCGCGCCAGTTTCCTGCAAACCCTGGCGGATGCGCGCGGCAGCGAGGTCGACCGGGCCAGCGGCGTGCTGATCGTGCAACGCCCGGGTAAGTTCAGCTGGGAGATTCACCCGCAGACGCCCAAGGCCGGCGCCGCGCCGGCCGACAGCCCGTCGAACGCCGCCAGCAGCAGCGGCGGCCAGCTGATGGTCTGCGATGGCCGCAACCTCTGGTTCTTTGACCGCGACCTCGAGCAGGTGACGGTGAAACCGGTCGACAGCGCGCTGACGGCGACTCCGGTGATGCTGCTCTCCGGGACCGTGGACCTGCGCAAGAGCTTCAACATCTCCCCGGCCGGTGAGCGCATGGGCCTCGAGTGGGTGCTGGTGGAGCCCAAGGGTGCCAACGCCGATTTCCGCAGTGCACTGTTCGGCTTCGATCACGGTGACCTGAAGCGCATGATTCTGGAGGACAAGCTCGATCAGGTCGCCACCATCATCTTTCAGAAGATCGAGCGCAACGGTCCGGTCGCCGCGAGTGAGGTCAGCTTCACCCCGCCCAAGGGCGCGGACGTGATCGGCACGCCGCACCCGTGAACGAGGCGTTGCGACCGCTCGCGGACCGCATGCGGCCGCGCGCGCTGAACGAGTTCGTCGGCCAGAAACATATCCTCGGCCCGGGCAAACCGCTCAGCAGCAGCATCGAGTCGGGCCAGCTGCACTCGCTGATCCTGTGGGGCCCGCCCGGAACCGGCAAGACGACACTGGCACGGCTCATCGCCCAGGCCTCCAATGCGCAGTTCATCGCACTCTCGGCCGTCATGGCCGGCGTCAAGGACATCCGCGCAGCGGTGGAGGCGGCGCGCGCGGCGCGCGCCCGCGATGGTCGGCCGACGCTGTTGTTCCTCGATGAGGTGCATCGCTTTAACAAGGCGCAGCAGGACACCTTTCTGCCCTACCTCGAGGACGGCACGCTCACTTTCGTCGGCGCGACCACCGAGAACCCCTCGTTCGAGGTGGTCAGTGCGCTCTTGTCGCGTGCCCGTGTGTACGTGCTCAAGCCCCTGTCAGTGGAGGATCTGGTGGCGCTGCTGGCGAGCGCGCTGGCGGATACCGGGCGCGGCCTGGGTGCCGGACACTTCAGCGCGTCGCCCGAGGTGCTGAGCCTCATGGCGCGCGCCGCCGACGGCGATGCGCGCCGCGCCCTCAACATGCTGGAGCTCGCCGCAGGCCTCACCGAAGCGGCCGGCTCCGAGCACGGCATCACACTCGCCATCGCCGAAGAGGTCGCGAGCGGTACCCATCGGCGCTTCGACAAGGGCGGCGATCAGTTCTACGACCAGATCTCTGCGCTGCACAAGGCGGTGCGCGGCTCGGATCCGGACGCAGCGCTCTATTGGCTGTGCCGCATGCTCGATGGCGGCTGCGATCCCTTGTACATCGCGCGCCGCGTGACGCGCATGGCGGTCGAGGACATCGGTCTGGCCGACCCGCGCGTGTTCGCGCTGTGCCTGGATGCCTGGCAGGCCTTCGAGCGCATGGGCAGCCCCGAAGGTGAGCTCGCCATCGCCACCGCGGTGGTGTATCTCGCCTGCGCGCCCAAGAGCAACGCGGTGTACGTGGCGCTCGGTGAAGCCATGGCGGACGTCAAGGAATTCGGCACACTCGAGGTGCCGCTGCACCTGCGCAATGCGCCCACCCGCCTCATGAAGAACCTCGGCTACGGCCGCGACTATCGCTATGCCCATGACGAGCCGGATGCATTCGCAGCCGGTGAGCGCTATCTGCCGGAGGAGCTGGCGGATCGGCGATACTACCGGCCGGTCCCGCGGGGGCTGGAAATCAAGATCGGCGAGGCGCTCGCCCGGCTGCGCGCACGTCCTCCCGCAAAAGGCTGAACGATCGTGATCGACCCGAAGTTGCTGCGCACCGATCCTGACGCCGTGGCGCGCAACCTGGCGCAGCGCGGCTTTGCCCTCGATGTCAGCGCGCTGCGTGCGCTCGAGGAGCGGCGTAAGCCCGCGCAGGTGGAAGTGGACCGGCTGCGCGCCGAACGCAACGCCAACGCCAAGGCGGTCGGTCAGGCCAAGGCACGCCGCGAGGATGTGACGACGCTGATCGCACGCGGCGAGGATCTGCAGGGTGCGCTCGGGCGCGCCGAGGCGGAACTGCACGGCGTGCAGCTGGAACTCGAGGCCTGGCAGCTCGGCATCCCCAACCTGCTGAACGACTCGGTGCCCGCCGGGCGCGACGAGAGTGCCAATCAGGAGGTGCGCCGCTGGGGCGAGCCGCGGCCGCTGGGATTCAATCCGCGCGACCACATCGAGATCGGCGCGCTACTGAACGGACTCGACTTCACGGCCGCCGCCAGCATCTCCGGGGCGCGCTTCGTGGTGATGCGCGGCCAAGTGGCGCGACTGCACCGTGCACTGGCGCAGTTCATGCTCGATCTGCACACCCGCGAGCACGGCTACACCGAGGTGGCGGTGCCGTACCTGGTGAAGCCGGAGGCGCTGCTGGGCACCGGTCAGCTGCCGAAATTCGAGGCGGACCTGTTCGCGGTGCGCAGCGAGCAGTCCCTCTATCTCATTCCGACCGCCGAAGTGCCAGTCACCAATCTGGTGCGCGACAGCATTCTCAGCGCCGAACAGCTGCCGCTGCGAATGGTCGCGCATACGCCGTGCTTCCGCTCCGAGGCGGGAGCCGCCGGCAAGGACACGCGCGGCATGATCCGCAACCACCAGTTCGACAAGGTCGAGTTGGTGCAGATCGTGCGCCCGGCCGACTCCTACGCCGCCCTCGAGCAGCTCACGGCGCACGCCGAGAGCGTGCTGCAACGGCTCGAGCTGCCGTATCGCACCGTCGCGCTATGCGCCGGTGATGTCGGATTCGCCGCCGCCAAGACTTACGACCTCGAGGCCTGGCTGCCGTCGCAGCAGCGCTATCGTGAAATTTCCTCATGCAGCAATTTCGAGGCGTTTCAGGCACGGCGTATGCAGGCGCGCTGGCGTGGCGAGGGCGGCAAGCCCGAACCGGTGCACACACTCAACGGCTCGGGACTCGCGGTGGGTCGCACGCTGGTGGCGCTGCTGGAGAATTTCCAGCAGCAGGATGGCTCGGTGGCGTTGCCCGCGGCACTGCAGCCGTGGATGGGCGGGCTGACACGTCTCACGCCGTAGACTATCGATAATCGATAGTCCTATACTGCATTTCAAATGAAGCGGCCGCCGCGCAAGCCACGTGCGGCGCGCGTGCGCGACCCGTTGTTCAACAGCTCAGTGCAGAAGGCGCTCGCCATCCTGGAATCCTTCGGCGGTGAGCAGCGCGTGCTGAGCCTCACGGAGCTCGCCGCGTGCGCCGGTATGACTACGAGCTCGGCGCAGCGCTGCACGCACACGCTGGTGCAGCTCGGTTACCTGCGGCGCGATGCGCATCTCAAGCGCTGGGTGCTGACGGCACGCGCGCTGACGCTCTCGGAAGCCTACTTGTCGGGACACGCGCTGCTCGAGCAGGCGACCACGCACCTCATCGATCTGAATCAGGCGAGCGGCGAATCCGTCAGCCTATCGGAGCCGGATGGTGTCGACATGGTGTTCATCGCGCGCTTTCCGAGCCTGAAGCGCTTCTACATCCACATGCCGGTCGGCCGGCGCCTGCCGATGTATTGCACCGCCTCCGGGCGCGCCTTCCTGTCGGCGTTGCCGCAGGCCGCGGCGCGCCGCCTGCTGCGCGCCGTGGCGCTGCGGCCCCTGACACCGCACACGCTGACCGACTTCCGGCAAGTGTGGCAGCGCATTCAGAGCGCGCGCGGCGCCGGCTACGCCTGGCAGGAGCAGGAGTGCTATCGCGGCGATCTGACCATCGCAGCGCCGGTGCTGGGCGAGGAGGGCGCGCCGATCGCCGCAATCAACATTTCCGCACCCACCAGCCGCTGGACGCTGGCGCAAATGCGCGCGCAGCTCGCGCCACTACTGTTGCAGACGGCTCGCGCCGCCTCCATCGGCCAGCGACGCCGGCCGCCACGCCACTGACCCGCGGGAGAGCCATGGAACTCAGTCGCTCACTGCAGCCGCGCCACATCACCATGATCTCGATCGGCGGCATGATCGGTGCCGGACTGTTCGTCAGCAGCAGCGCGGCCATCGCAGCCACCGGACCTGCCATCGTGCTCAGCTACCTGCTCACCGGCACGTTGGTGCTGCTGGTCATGCGCATGCTGGGCGAGATGGCGGTGGCGCTGCCGCAGGTGCGCTCGTTCACCGAATTCGCGCGCGCCGGCCTTGGCCCCTGGGCCGGCTTCGTCGCCGGCTGGCTGTACTGGTACTTCTGGATGATCGTCGTGCCGGTGGAGGCGATCGCCGGTGCCAACATTCTCTACGGCTGGCTGCACGGTGCGCTGCCGGCGTGGTTGCTGGGACTGCTGCTGATGGCGGTGATGACCGCGGTCAACCTGATGTCGGCGCGCTCCTATGGCGAGTTCGAGTTCTGGTTCGCCTCTATCAAAGTCGCCGCGATCCTGGTGTTCATCGCTCTCGCGGCCATGTTTGCGCTCGGCTTTACCGCCCCGGCGGGAGCGACCTTCGCCAATCTCACCGCCTGGGGTGGCTTCGTGCCCAAGGGCTGGGTGGCGGTGCTTTCGGGGGCGGTGACGGTGTATTTCTCGCTCACCGGCGCCGAGATCACCATGATTGCAGCCGCCGAATCCAAAGAACCGGCGCGCGCCGTAGCGCGCATGGGCAGTTCGGTGATCGTGCGCATCCTCACCTTCTACGTCGGTTCGGTGCTGCTCATCGTGACGGTGGTGCCGTGGCTGCAGGTGAAGGTCGGTGAGTCGCCGTTCACGCTGGCGCTCACCACCATGCACTACCGCTGGGCGAGCTTTGCGATGAGCATCATCATCCTCACCGCGGTGCTCTCCTGCCTCAACTCGGCCTTCTACGTGTGCTCGCGCGTACTGTTCGTGCTGGCCGAGCACGCCGATGCGCCGCAGTGGCTGGTACACCTGAACGCGCGCCGCGTGCCGACGCGCTCGGTGTGGATGGGAAGCATCGCCGGGGTGCTGGGGATCATCGCCGCCAAGACCTCCTCACAGACCGTGTTCGCTTTCCTAGTGAATGCTTCCGGCGCGCTGATGGTCTTCATATATATGATGATCACGGTGGCCCACATCCGCCTGCGGCGCGCGCGCGAGGCGCGCGGGGAGGCGCCACCGGCGCTGTCCATGTGGCTGTTTCCGTGGGCGAGCTACGCCGCGATCGGCGGCATGGCGGCAGTGCTGATCGCCATGGGCTTCAGCTCCGGCGAGCTGCAGCAGGAGTTGCGCGTCAGCATCCTCGCGCTGGTGGTGGCGCTGGGCGCCTTTTACTGGGTCGATGCGCGCCGTAAGGCGCGCGCGGCGCGGGTGCGCGTGGCTGTGCCTCCGGCTGTCCACTAAGGCGCAGGTTTCATGCCAATACAAGAAAAACGCCGAGCTCGAATAACCATTCCAATGACGATGAGGGAGACATCATGCGCTGTGTTTACGACCGCTCTTTTCCTGCGCTGGCGTTAAGTTCCGCACTGTTGCTGCTCGCCTGCGCACCCGGCAGCAGCCGCGCCGATGACCAGGCCCCGCAAGCCGCCGACACCGCGGCCACGAGCTCGGCCAGCGGCGGACTGGTGGAAATCACCGTCACCGCCACGCGCCGCGAGGAAAATCTCTCCAAAGTACCGATCAGCGTCACCGCACTTACCCAGGAAGCGCTCGATGATCGCGGCATCAAGGACTTCTCCGAGGTGGCACGTTTCACGCCGGGCGTGAATTTCGATAATTCCGGTACCAACAACATCTCGATCCGCGGCATCTCCAGTACCGGCGGCGCCGGTACCACCGGCATCTATCTCGACGACACGCCGATCCAGATGCGCGCGCTCGCCTTCAACCCCGATGAGGCGCTGCCCAAGTCCTTCGACATCGATCGCGTCGAAGTGCTGCGCGGCCCGCAGGGCACGCTGTTCGGCGCCGGCTCCGAGGGCGGCACGGTGCGCTACATCACCACGCAGCCGAGTCTCACCCAGACCAGCGTGTATGCGCGCAGCGAGATCGCCACCACCGACGGTGGCGCACCCAGCTATGAGGTCGGCGCGGCCATTGGCGGCCCGCTGGTGGACAACACCTTCGGCGCGCGCATCTCGGTGTGGTACCGGCGCGATGGCGGCTGGATCGACGACATCAATCCGGTGACGCTCGCGCCGGTGCAGAGCAACGCCAATTATGTGAATACCTACCTGGTGCGGCTGGCGGCGCTGTGGGCGCCCAACGACAAGTGGAGCGTGACGCCTTCGATTTACTATCAAAATCAGCAACGCAACGACATCAACAACTTCTGGCCGTTGTACTCCAACCCGAGCAGCGACAGCTTCGTCGACGCCGACCCCAGTCAGCGCCAGGTACCGGACAAGTTCTACCTGACTGCCCTCAAGGTGCAAGGTGACCTCGGTCCGGTGCAACTGATCTCCAACACCTCCTACTACCATCGGCGCGAGCAGAGCGGCTACGAGGGCACGCTCTACAACCTCGGCTTCTACCAGGAGCAGCCGCCACCGCCCGACTCGGCGGTGTTTCCGCTGGCGACCGCCAATCAGTACCCGAGCGGCGCCAGCTGGCCGCTGCTCGATTCCACCGGCATCCACCTGCCGGCGGGCGCCACCAACTACCTGTCGCCGTCCACGGTCGACAACGGCCAGATGAACATCACCCAGGAGCTGCGCCTGCAGTCCGCCGATGCCAACGCGCGGCTGTTGTGGACGACCGGCCTGTTCTTCAGCAGCAATCGCCAGAGCTATCTCGAGCAGATCCACGATCCGCTGCTCAACGAGCTGTCGCAGGCGCTCGAGGGCGCGGACTACACCAATTTCTTCGTGGACGGCAACGGCAATCCCGTGACCTATAATTCCGCCTTCCCCAACGACTCGTACTTCCTGCAGACCTATTCCAAGGATCAGCAGTACGCGATCTTCGGCGAGGCGACCTTCTCGATCACCGATCAGTGGAAGCTGACGCTCGGTGCACGCGAGTCCTGGACCAAGTACTCGTTCAACACCTTTACCGGCGGACCGCAGCTGTTCAACCAGCCGCTGACGGGCGCCGGCAACAACTCCGAGAATGCCTTCACCCCCAAGGTCAGCCTGCAGTGGCAGGCGGACCCGCACGACATGTACTACGCCACTTATGCCAAGGGCTTCCGTCCGGGTGGCGCCAACAACCCGCTGCCGGCTGAGGCCTGTGCCTCTGACTTCCGCACCTTCGGGATCTCGGCATCGCCGACCGAGTACAGCTCCGACTCGGTCGACTCCTACGAGATCGGCGCCAAGAACAACATCGACAACCGCGTGCGGCTCGCGACCAGCCTCTACTACATCCGCTGGAACAACATCCAGCAGACGGTGATTCCGCCCATCTGTCAGATCTCGTTCATCGCTAACCTCGGACAGGCAGTGGCCAAGGGCATCGATTTGCAGCTGGATGCCTCGATCACCGATGCGCTGACCGCGGAAATAGCGGCGGGCTATACCGATGCGCGCTACACCAAGGATTCGCGTCTGAGCCCGAACGAAGTCAATCCGATCGTCGCCAACGGCGATGCCATTGTCGGCCAGAGCAGCGAAACCGGTGGCGGCCAGCCGACCGCGCCCATCACCGTGTCACTCGGCCTCGAGTACGCCTTCACGCTGCTGCAGCACCACTCCTTCGTGCGTGCGGACTCGGAGTATGAGGCGCGGGCCAAGTGGGTCACTGCGGCACAGGACCCCAACACCCTGCAATACGACCCGGCGAACTACACGCTGCCCGGCACGATCTTCACCAGCCTGCGGGCCGGAACGGACCTCGGTCAGTGGTCGATCTCTGCTTTCGTGGACAACCTCACCAACAGCCACGCGATCACCGACTATGACTGGTCGATCTGCCCGGCGCCGAACTTGTGCCAGCCCTCGGCCGGGGCACGCTTGCAGCGTGAATTCACCTTCCGGCCGCGCACCATCGGCCTGACGGCGATCTTCCGCCACTGAAGCCGGGGCAGGATGAAACGCGGGCAGGCCGGCGCCCGGGTGATTCCGCGCGCCGCGCTCAGTAGCTGGCCGCCGGCGCGCTGCCGCTCGCGGCCAGGCTGCGTACGACCTCGCTCCGGGTGGCGAGCACGTTGGCGAGCGGCGTGTGCCGCACACGCGTCACTTCTTCGACCGTGAAGGGTGCCGGCGGCGGTTCAGCGGCTACCGGGTAGGTCTGGCTCAACCAGTTGAGTACCGCGGCCAGCTGTGCATCCGGCAGGACGGAGTTGGCAGCTCCCGGGACCCGCAGCACGTAGTTGCGTCCTTCCGGAGCGCGCATGAAGCGGCCGAGATTACCCGCGAGCGCCGGCACCTTACCGGGCACGCCCTGCGCCTGCGCACCGTGACAACCCATGCAGTAGAGCATGTAGTCCTGCGGCGGACTGGCTGCCGCGTTGTGGGCCAGCACCCCCGCCAGCAGCCCCGCGGGCAGCGCGCGCCGCGCCACGATCACGTCCCGGCCGGGACCAGGCCCTGGCGATGCGCGCGGACGGCGGCGCCATCGGCCGGCTTGGCCCGTTCGGCGATGAGGTCCGCGGCGCTGAGCGGCGGCACAGTGACCGGCGCGTGGCCGAGGTCAAACACCACGAAGTTGAGCGTCGCGGCGAGCGTCGCATCGTCGAGGCGCGCGAAGTCGGGCATGCGGAAGTCATAGTGCTTGCCATCGACGGTGATGTCGCCGAACAGCCCATACAGCAGCGTCATGGCGAGCTGCCGGCGGCCCTCGGCGCTGGCGGCGTAGCGTGCCGGGTTGCTGAGAAGCGGCGGTGCGAGCGCCGGCAGTCCGGCGCCGGCGGGGCCGTGGCACACGGCGCAGTTCGCCTGAAAGCTGCTCGCCCCCTGCGGGTAGGCGGGCTCGCCCGCGCTGAGCACGGCCGGGGCGAGTGCCAGGAGCCACCCGCCTGACAGGTTGCGTGGCCGCGCCGGCGGCCGCGGCCTCATTTCTCGGCCACTCCCAGGATCACCGACACCGAACAGTGATAGTTGGAGTCGGCGTTCGCCATGCACCAGTTGAGGTCGTTGTTGCGCGACGGGCGATACATCGGCTTTTCACGCTCATTGCGGGTGCACTCGCAGCTGCCGCAGCTGGTCTTGCCGCAGCAGTCGTTGTAGGAAACGATGTAGTCGCGGCGGTCGGCGGGGTTGTGGCAGGTGCCGATCCAGGTGATGGGCGAGGGCTGCGTTCCGGGCGGACAGGACGTGGATGTGCCGCCACAGCAGGAGCACAGGAAGCCATCGATCGCGCAGTATTTCCAGTAGTCGCAGCTCTCCGGGCCGGCCTTATGTTCGTCCGCACGGGCACGACTGCCACGATCCACCGGCAACAGCGGCAGGAGCGCCGCACCGGTGAGCAGCTGGCCGAGGCCGGCCAGCAGGCTGCGCCGCGAGCTACGGCGGGCGAGTGCACGGCTGGAGTTTTCAAACAGTCGGTCGAGCGAGCGCATCAGTTTCCCCGTGCCGGTCTCAAGGCGTCATCATCATCCACGGCGTCTGCCCGACGTGTTGCTCGACGTGCTTCAGGTGCCCGGTCAGCGCATCGAATACTGCCAGGGTGCCCTTGCCGGTGGCGGTGAATAACAGTGGGGCCGGATCCTGCGACACCTGCACCGTGACGACGGGGCCACCGAGATTCGCCACCTGCAGCGGCCAGCGCGCGATGCGCTCATGCCGCGTGGTGTCGAATACCCAAATCTCGGTGCCACCATCCTTGTGCGTGCCTTCGCCCCCCTTGTGCATCGGCACGTAGAGTCGGCCGAGGGTGCGATGCAGGGCACCGACCTGCTCGGCGCCGGGCCGCCACTGACCACGCTCGGCAGCGCTCACCAGCGACCAGGTCGGGGCGAAGGCGGGTTGCGGACCGCTCAGGTCGATCTC
>DATHMN010000081.1:0-46228 GCA_035487135.1 Steroidobacteraceae bacterium
AGCCGCGCCGGTCGGATGAGCGGCGCAGGTTGGCGATGGCAGAGGCAGCGGCACCAGCCCCATAGACCAGGACCCTGCGCTTGAAAATGTCTTCATCGACCGCGCGCCCGAAGACCACACGCGACACCAGCAGCGCCGCCCCGGTGAGTGTCACCGCGAGGCCCGTGATGCCGCGTCCCACCTGCAGCACCTTGACCACGTAGAAGACCGCGGCGATGGTGCAGGCCGCCACCACCAGTGCCGCCGCCACCCGCACGAAGATGCCGGTGAGCTGCGCGCGCTGGCGTGAGCTGTAAAGTCCGAACGCGAGCAGACAGGTGACCACGATGGCGCTGAACGCCGCACCCCGCGGCCACAACGGACCAAAGGTGTGCTCGAGCGCGTGCAGCTCGCCCACGCCGATCTGGAAGCGAATACAGACCGCCGCATATAGCGCGACGAAGGCGAGCATCGCCTCGACGATCGCGAGCACGGCCAGCGAGGTCGGTACGTATTGTCCGAGGATGCGGACGCGCATGGGACGCTGGGATTTCTCTTTAGGATGGACGAGCTTACAGAGGAACTTTACACCATCGTGTAAAGTCAGCCGCGGGCCACAGTGTGATCTCGATCACACTTGATCAGGGGTGCTGCGCGGATTTGTCTTAATTCGGCCGCGGCTTGCGCACCCGGTCGCGCCAGCGATAAAGCGAGGGCAGCAAGGGCCCGCGCAACACCTGCAGGCAGCTCAGCTCACGGTGGGTCTGGCTCAGATGACGCTTGTAGTCGCGGCTGCGTCCTGAGCCAGCGAGGAAATCATAGGTCTTCACGCCGCGCTCCGCGGCCGCCTCCATGGCATAGCCGAGATGGATCAGTCCCAGGGAAAAGCGGCTGCTGAACGCCGGGTTGAATCCCATGCTGATGTTGTACTGACGCTCCCCCTTGCGGATGTCGTAAAGTACCGACACGATTTCATCACCGACTCGAAGCCGCGACACTGCCAGTTCGCCGCGCGCGCTCAGGCGATCGGCGATGTTCGCCTGGAACAGCAGGCGCGGTCCGGTAAAGGCCGGCCGTTCCCAGCGCAGCTCATGCAGGCGGTTGAGATGGCTCACGCCATCCTCGATCTGCTGCGCGCCCAAGAGCTCGAAGCGCACGCTGCCGTGCTCGGCCAGCCGGCGACGCAGATGCCAGATGCTGCGCCGCGTCGACTGCCCGAGGTCACCGAGGTAGGTGGCGAAGCCGTGACTGAGGTCCGCTTGATAGCTCACCGAATGGTCTACCTCGCGGATGTACTGCCGGCCACGGCAGGGTGCAAAAGCATCACGCCATTGGCTGCCCGCCGCGGTGAAGCCGATGACCGACTCTGTCCACAGCCGCTCTCGCTGCAATGCGCCGGCGCAGGCCTGGCGTACGGCATCGGCCTCGCCCTGCACGGCAATCACATCGAGATATTCGGACATGAGCGGTGCCGGATCGCGCCACGACAGGCCGATCAACTGGACGGAGTTCACCGGCATCAGGCCGCTGCGAACCATGCGACGGCGGTAGAGCGGCGCGATGCCGACCAGCTCGGGCCCGCGATAGAAGGCGCGGATATCGCTCGATGCCCCGAGCTGGCCGCTGAAGCAGTGCCACCACTGCGTGAGCCATTCCCACGACAAAAACAGCGGATCGGCGTTGGAGCGCGCCAGCAGGTTATCCCAGATCTGTTCGCTGCCGAGCCATTCGGCGAGACTCCAGCTGCGCAGTGTCAGCGTCCGGTCGGCGGCCGTGCTGGACATCCCCGTCAGTCCTTAGTGTCGATGCATGCCGGTTACCGCAGCGGCGGAAGAGTGCTCAGGGGGGACAGGGGCGACATCGAGGGCGAGAGCGCCGGCGTAGCGCCGAGGGGCTCACGGGTGCCGACCAGCGCGTAGGACACGATCACGCCCACCTGATTGTCGACGTAGTCGATGGGGGACTGGTTGGAGTGAGCGTTCTGGTTGGAGTGAGCGTACAGGAAACGCAGCTCGACCTTGCGACCGACCTGCCAGCGCAGATTGGTAATCTCGCTGGTGGTATTGATGGTGCCGGTCTGATAGCTCTGATGCTCGTAACGGATGCCGATATCCCAGTTGAGTACCGGGTTGAGTTGCCGTGCCGCCAGAGCGCTGACAAACTTTGAGGTCACGTCGTTGGTTGAGTTTTCCACGTAGTGATCTGTGTATTGAAGCGCACCGAGTTCGAATGAGGTACGCGGCCCCTCAAAACGCCAGTCGATACCATACTGGCGACTCGTGAACGGATCACCGTTCGCCAGGCGCTCGGCGGTGATGCTGGGCACGGGCTGGGCCAGGTTCTGGCGCAGCTGCCCCACCGCATCGGTCAGCTCCTGTGAGGCGCGCAGGGTCAGGCGCTGCGAGGGCGTGAGCACGCGCGCCAGGCTCAGGTTCCAGGTGCCGCCGTGCAGCGTTTCATTGTTAAGGCGCAGCGCAGTAGCACCCCCGGAGAGATCTAACACGGTGCGGGTGTTGGTGAGGCGGTAGCCCACCACCGCCTGACTCAGGGTGTAGTCGTCATTGATGGTCTGGGGCTGCTCGATGATGCCGATGACCGTGTCCGTCGGCACCAGCGTCGTAGTGTCGTTGAAGAGGACGCGTTGCACGCTGCCGGTGACATAGGCGCTCGCGGCATTGCTGAACGCGCGTTCCAGACTGAGATCGCCGCTGTAGCGCGAGCTGTTCAGATTGAGGTACAGCGATGAGGGCGAGGTGGTGTAGATGTACGCATACTGCGCATCGAGCGAGATCGTCGTGCGCAGCGTCGGTCGCAGTATCAGGCGCGGCCCGGTCGAGAGGTTATTGATGTTTTCCAGGTTCTCAGGTGTCGGCGGCAGGAACGGATTCAGTTCCTGCTGGCTGTAGGTTTCACGCGCCGACCAGTAGAACAATCCCGGCACAATCTTGAAATCGGCCAAGCCGTCGAGGTAGCCGGCGACTTCGGTGGAATAGTCCCCGTCGGTATAGCGCGCCACCGCGATATCGGAGTCGAGCTGATAGTCCAGGCGGCTGCCTTCGTGGCGCAAATCGCCGACCAGGCCGATCAGACCGATGCCCGAGCCGGTGCCATCCGGCGTCAACTGCGCGTTGTCGGTGTAAATCATGCCGGCTTCGGCCGCCAGGTAATTGCCGACGTGCGCGTTCTGCGCCTGGTCGAAGAACAGCGCCTGACTGGTGATGGGACCGACCTGGGCGGCCGCCGGCAGCGCCGCTGCGCTCAGCCACAGCGCGAGTCCGCCGCGGTGCAAGCGGCGTAACCCGGATTTTCCCGGTCGCATATTCATATGGCACGCCCCTTCCGCGTGGCTCAGCTATCCGCCCCGTGCGAAGTTAGGCTCCGTATTGCTCGTAGTATCCGGAGTGCAGGCGGTGCAGGTTCTGGTTGAGCACGAGGGAGACGCTCTTGCCTTCGGCCAGCGTCTGCAGCGCATCAAAGACGACGCGCTGGGGCGTCTGATCCGCTCGCACCACGAGCAGGATCTGCCCGACGAACTGCGCCAGCGCCTGCGACTCGGTGGTGACCAGGAGCGGCGCCGAGTCAAACAGCACGATGCGTGCCGGATCCTCGCTGCCGAGCTTCGACACCACCTCGTACATGCGCGAACTGGCGAGCAGCTCGGTGGCATTGGCGTCCTGGCGGCCGGCAGGCAGAAACGCCAGGCCCGGCACATCGGTCGGCAGGATCACTGATTCCGTCGAGCGGCTCGGATCCTTGACCAGATCGAGAAGCCCGGGCTCCTTGTCCGCGCCGAGGATCTGGCTGATGCGCGGGTTGACGACGTCACCGTCGACCAGCAGCACGGTGATGTCCTCTTCCAGACGCATGCTAAAGGCGAGGTTCAGCGACATGAAGGTCTTGCCCTCGCCGGGCACCGCGCTGGTCATCATCAGCAGGTTGCCCTGCGGCAGCGGCGCGACGCCGCGGCCGAGCGCCGCGTTGATCAACGGCCGTTTGATGCGGCGATACTGCTGCGCCAGCTCATGCTCCTGGTGCGCGGGCGGCAGGAGCCCTGCCGCGCGCAGCGCGTCCTGGTCGATCTTGATGATGCGGCCGGTCGCGGGCGCCTCGACGCCGTTGGCTTCACGACGGCGCGCGGCGCCTGCGTGCGCCACCGTGCCGTAAGCCTTGTTGTCCTCGACGGCCACCGCTTCGGTGGCCGCGGGCCGCTGTCCCTGCAGACGCTTCAGGGCATTTTCAATGACGCTCACGCGATCAGTCCATGCAGGAAATGTGAGGTGATGTCATCCGTCAGCAGCACCAGTACCGCCACCAGCACCAGCACGGCGGCACTGAGGGAATAGGCCCAGACGGCGCGGCGCCCGCGTGCCTTGTGCCGCTCCGGCCAGGTCATGTTGACGCTGCCGAGCACCGGCAGCTGCGTCAGATCGGTGAGCTGGCGCGTGGAGGTGAACACCGGCCGCAGCTGATGCAACAGGAACGCCACGCCGATTCCCGCGCCCAGCCCGCCGGCCAGCACCATGAAGATCAGCGCCAGGCGGTTGGGGGAGACCGGTTCTTCCTTGCCGGTAGGCGGGTCGACCACCTCGAAGCGCACCACGCCGGTGGCATCAGCCTTGTCGGATAGCTTGGCGCGGCTCAGTCGATCAACCAGCGCCTGGTACTCGGTGCGCGTGACGTTGTAATCGCGGTTGAGCTGCTCGAATTGCGCTTCGACCTGCGGCGCCGTGTTGATCATTTTGCGCTGCGCAGCGATCTTGGCTTCCTCGTCGGCGACCTGCTGACGGGCCGCGGCGACCTCTACGTCGATCTGGCTCAGCTGCAGCTTCATGCCCTGGTAGACCGGATTCGCCGCCAATCCGGTCGCGGCAATCGCCGCCGGATCGCCGCGCCGCACTGCCTCGATCTCCACTTTCTGGCGCTGTTTCAGCTCCTCGAGCGAACGGCGCGCGGCAATCACGTCCGGATACTGGTCGGTGTACTTCAGCAGCAACTCATCGAGGCGCGCCTGCGTCTCGCGGATGGTGCCGGCGGTATCGAGTGCACCGCCGTTGCTGTTGCCGATGGGGCTGGAGCCGAGCAGTGGCTGCTCGCTGGTCAGCTGGCGGCGCAGCTCGTCGCGCTTCTGCTCGGCCATGGTGAGCATCAGGCGGTCTTTGTCGAGTTCATCGCTCTCGCTGTTCAAGCGCTGGAAGTAATCACCTCCGGTGGCACCCGGCACCAGGCCGGCGTACTGACGCTTGAAGTCCGCGAGACGCTGCTCGCCGGCGGCGAGCTTCTTCTCGTAGTCGCCGATCTGCTGCACCAGAAATTGCTGCGCCTGCTCGGAACCCTCCTGCGTGCCGCCGAGCGAGTTGGCAAGAAACAGCCGCAACAGCTGATCGACCACGCGATGGGCGGTCTGGCGGTTCCGGTCGGTGTAGGTGATGGTGTAGAGGTCCGCCGGCACGTTCTGATTCTTCGGTCCCGGCGGACCGACGCGGTCACTGGCGGCCTCCACCTGCAGGCGCGTGCGCAGTCCGTCGACGATGTCGGCCTGGTCCTCGGGTGAGGCGTTGGCATAGCGCGGAATCGCCAGGCTCGCGACTTTCTGCAGCTGCGGGCCGCCGAGCAGCGCCTCGCGCACCGCCTCGGCCTGGGAGGCGATATTGGACTCGACCGCGATGCCCTCGGTGACCTGGCCGAGACGTGTGCGGGTATCGACATACACGCGCGCCCAAGCGCTGTAGGTGTCCGGCAGCGCCAGCACGACCAGCCAGCCGGTGAGGCACAGCAGCCACGCGACCAGCATGCCGACGCCGCGGTAACGCCAGATGCCGCGGACCTGCTGCAGGATGAAATCGAGTGCGTGTTCCATGTTCCCTAGAACAACGATTGCGGCACGACCAGCACATCGCCGGGCTTCAGCGCAACGTTCTCATGTACGTCACCACTGTTGAGCAAGTCGCTCAGCTTCACGTGGATGACTGTTTCCTGTCCCTTGTCCATACGCACGATACGCGCGCGATTGCCGGAGGCAAACTGCGTGAGCCCGCCGACCGCGAGCAGCGCATCCAGCACCGTCATACCCTCACGGTAGGGCAGCGCCATAGGGTGCTGCACCTGGCCGACGATCTTCACCTGGCTGAAGGTGCTCGTCGGCACGGTGACGATGATATTCACTTTGGGCGAGCGCACATACTCCGCGAGCACCTTTTCCATGTCGCGCGCCAGCTGCGGCGCGGTCTTGCCGACCGCCACCATGTCTTCGACCAGGGGGGTGGAAATCTTGCCGTCCGGGCGCACCGGCACGGTCACCGACAGCTCGGGATTACGCCACACGAACACTTCGAGCGAATCGCCCGGGCCGATGATGTAATTGCTGTCCACCGACTTGGCGCTCGCCTGGGCCGGTGTGGTTGCCGCCGGTTCCAGTTGCGGGGCGCTGGAAGCGCAACTGCTGATCAGAGGACCAATGGCCAGCCAGCCGGCCAGCATCAGTACGAGCGCACGTCCCATTGCGATTCCTGAATCCAAAAGTTGAGCCTACCAGAAGCGGCTACGGCCGGCCTGTTCCGCTCATCGGGCTTGGCTGCCCCCTTCATCATGGGGCGAGTCACAGACTGCATATGTTGTTTTTAACGCTGTGCGACCGTTTCCGCATACATGCCGGACCGTCGCCCTGTTACGACATGCAAGCTTAGCGGTCTTCGTGCGTCGCGGCGAGCGAATGCGCGCAAAGTTGCTGACGCGGCTGCTTGGGCGCGCGCTGGCGCGGCCGCGTCCCAACATATGTAAGGTCCGCGGGCTAGCCGGGGATGAAGCGGCGTCAGGGCGCCGCGCCGTGCGCGACAAAGGCGCGCAGCACGCGCCGCGCATCGTCGCAGTCGCCGTTACAGGCAGTGCGCAACGCCAACAGCCTGGAAGGCGGTGACCACACCAGCGCGTTCACCCCGTACCACAGCTGCTGCAGGCGTGGCGCCAGCAATTCGTGCTCGCCCACTTGGTAACGCGACCAGATGAGCGAGCGCGCACGCGTCTGATCGACCACTTCGGTCTCGAGGAAACTGCCGCCAGCGCTGCTGACCACCTGCTCGCCCTGCACCTCCAGGTTGTCACCGATGAGCGAACTGGCCTGGCCGACGAGTTGCGCGCCGCGGCGCTGGGTGCGATAAGCGACCGCGAGTACTTCAACGGTTTCACCGTTCGGGTCGGCAAAGCTGACGCGCCGCTCTTGATCGGCACCCGGGAACACCGGCTGCCAGTTCGAGCGCGCCTCCGCCAGAGCGCGCCACGCGGGCGGTGGCCCGAGGCTGGGTACGCTGAGCTTAGCGGTGTCTGGATGCAGCGCGCGCAGGCCGAGGTTCGCCGCCGGCAGTGCGAGCAGGATGGCAAGTACGCTGCCGAGCCCGATCAGCTCAGCGCGGCCGGCAGCGCTGCCCGGCGCCAGCGGCTGCGGCGCGGGTTCCTCGAGCGGCGGCTCGAACCAGCGCGCGAGCCAGAAGAACAGGAACAGCGCCACTGCAAACACGCACCAGCCGAAGCCATAGTGACTGACACGCACCAGATAACTCTGCATGTCGGTGAGATAACCCGCCTCGATCACCGTATAAACACGCACCCAGTTGGCCAACAATGCGAGCAGCGCCATCAGCAGCAATAGCTTGAGACGTACCTGCCAGCTGTCGCGCTGTTGCTCACCGTAGAGCGCCGCGACCGCAAGGCCGACGATCATGAAGTGCAGCCCGCTGCAGCCCTCCTCGATGCGGAAGGCGCCGTTGGGAATGTAGATGTCATCACCGACGAAGATGGCCGGCGGTCCGGTCACGCCGAGCAGGCCGCGCATCGCCAGCACCGTCAGCTCCTGCAGCAGGCGGTCGTGCCAGGCGGGCACCGCGAAATAGAAGAAGGCGGTCGGGAACAACAGCAGCCGGCCCACTTGCCAGCCCCACGCCCCGGTGACTGCCAGCCAGAAGATGAGCGGCAGCATCGGTACTTCGAGGCCTTCGACGCCGGCGCGATAGAACACCAGCCACGCCAGCATCGCCACTGCCAGCGCCAGCAGTGCCGGCACGCAGGGCCGCACCGACGCGGCCGCGATGGCGCGGCGCGCGCGGAATACCAGCACGCAGCAGATCAGCAGGATGAGCGGGCCGTGCGTGTAGGTGAGACTGGCCGCATCAGTCCACTTGCGGAAGAAAATGACGCTGCTGGGCCAGCAGATCAGTGCGATCGCACAGGCCAGCGCCAAGATCAGCCAAGGACGCAAGGAAGCCTTCACAGCGAACTCTCCCGGTAGCGCGCGTGTCCCGGGAGAGCGCGAGCCGTCTGCAGTCGACGTGCGCTATCCGATCGTCAGGCTGACGACATTCGACAGGGCGCTCTCCGTGCCCGCACTAGTCACCGCCATGATAGCGAAGTACCAGGTGCCGGCGGTCAGATTGTCGAGCACGTAGGTCTGCATGCCCACGGTCTTGATCTGCACGCTCTGATCGAGCTTAGAGGGACTCGAGCCGTAGTAGATGCGGTAGCCCGCAAGATCGGTGAGCGCGCTGCCGTTGGTGTTCGCAGTCGGCGCCTCCCAGCTGAGCGTCGCATTACTGCTGACCTTCTGCACGGCACCTGGCACGCTGGTCGCGGCACTCGACCCCTGGTCGTTACATCCGCACAGCAACCATGTGACACCCAACACCGGCAGGACATGTTGTAACAGCCGCAGCGTTTTCAAGGCACAAACCTCCCCCAGCCGGCGCAAACCAGCTCAGTCGTCCATTTCCGAAACCTGCGGCGGTGGCAAGCGAAAGCACCGCGATGCAGGCCTGGGGGAATAAGCAAAGGTCGTGCCGTCGATGCGCTCGCGCTGCAGTTTCAGAGGGTTAGCGCAAGCGGCGCCGTGGCGCACTTTCCATAGCGTTGCGGTGCGTCGCAGCAGCCCGACGACGCCGCCGGCCTACACGCCCGCGAGGCGCGTAACAGCATGATTAGTAAACAAAATCGATGTCGCGACGCGCAGACATTCCGCTTGCACAGGGGTCATAAAGCGTCACCTTGTGATGAAGCTCACGCTATTGCTGCGGGGGCCCCCGGTGTTAGGATTGATGTGAGGCTGCGATGGACTGCAGCGTGCGAATTGGATGGCTGTCGACGGGATTTACAGAACCCGGCATCTGTTGTAGCGCGTTATGTAATGGATCGCTTGCAAGTGCCTGGTGAAACAGTGAATATGAATCGGCGGCACAGTGTTTGCAGCTAGCAGAAGGAGCCGGGCCAGCCACAGGGCTAGGGATCGGTCATTGGAGGATAGCGCGATGAAGAAGATTCAGATGATTGCGGGAATGGCCAGCGTTGCTACCGTCGCGGCTGTCCTATGGAGCATGCCTGCGGTTGCAGATCCGCAGATGCACGACCATGAGCCGGGATTTGGCCGGCAGGACAAGACGGTGACGACGACGGCTCCCTCTTCGGTTCCGGAGCCGGGGTCGCTCGCATTGCTGGCACTCGGACTGAGCGGGCTCGGCATTGCGCCGATGCGCCGTCGCCGGGCGAAGGCCTAACGCACTCCGCGTAAGCGGTGTTGGTAAGAGAACGGCTCCCACACGGGAGCCGTTTTCGTTTGGGCGTTGATTTTCTCTCAGGCTACCTGCGCACTCGGCGAAATCGCGGCGCTGCTGCGTTGTTGGCCGGTGGGTAGATTCACCGTGATGATCAAACCACCGCCTGCGGCATTGCGCGCGGTGATCGCGCCGCCGTGCGCGGCGAGCGAGCGCGCGGCGATGGCCAGCCCGAGACCCTCTCCGCCCGCACCGTGATGCTCGCGGGCTGCATCGACACGATAGAACGGCTCAAAGATCAACTCGAGATCCTTGTCGGGTACTCCCGGCCCGTGATCGTGCACCGTCACCTCGAGCGCCTCGCCCGGCGATGCGCGCGCGCAGCGCTCGGCGGTGATGCTCACCACGGTACCGGCAGGACTGTAACGCACGGCGTTGCGGATGACGTTCTCAAAGGCGCTGCGCAGCAGTTCCGGATCACCGGATACCGGCAGCGGGCCCTGACAGCTGATGTTCAGGTGACAGCCGCGCGCGTCGGCCTCAATAGCGATGTCGGCGATGAGATTGCGCAACAACTCCGCGACGTCGATGTTCACCTGCTCCAGCTGATCGGGGGGGCGCTCGAGGCGCACGAGCTTCAGGGTGCGCGCGATCAACTCTTCGAGCCGATCCGCTTCGCGGCCGATGCGCGCCAGCTGCCGCTTGCTTTCGCCATCGCCACGGGTGGCCAGCGATAGTGCGAGCTGCAACCGCGCCAGGGGGGAGCGCAGCTCGTGCGACACGTCGCGCAGCAGGCGCTGCTTGGCTTCCAGCAGCAACTGCAGCCGCTCAGCCATGGTGTCGAGATCGGCCGCCAACAGACCGAGATCATCGCGCCGATGCAGTGTCGGCAGCACGCGCACGTTCAGATCCCCCGCCGCCATGCGGCGCGTGGCCAGACGCAGCCGGTCAACCGGAGCTGCGAGATACCACGCCAGCAGGAAGCACACCCCGGCACTGACCGTCAAAGCGATGGCGAGGATCGCGAACGGCACGCCCGGCAGCTCGAGTTCGCCGAACAGTCTCGGGCTGTCGCGTACCGGGCCGACCACGACGTGAAAGGTCGCGCCGCCCGGGGCGACCAGCACCAGTGCCCCGCCAATCGGGGCGATCGCATCGGCGTTGGCGTCGGCAGCAGGCGCGGTGCTACGCGGGCTCAGCAGGCTCTGCGGCAGTGGTCGTCCGAGCATTTCCCGGCCATCGGGATCGACGACGAAGGTGCGGGTCAGCGGTTCGCTGCCGAGCGAGCTCAACCAACCGTGTAACGCAGGCGCGCCGCCAGATTCAAAGGCCCGCGCGGCTTGCGCGTACAGCTGCCCGCGCTGCACCCAGGGACGTTCCGTGCGATGCGCGGTGGCATTGACCGCCACCGTCACGGTACCCACGAGAATCAGTGCCAGCGCTGCCCAGAACGCCAGAAAGATGCGCCAGTAGAGAGAATGCATGCGGCTAGGTGCGCGCCTCGGGCGCGCCCGCCGCGCGCGCGAAGGCCAGCGCGAGTGCGTAGCCGCTGCCGCGCACGCTCTGCACGTTCACGCGGTCGGTGTGCTTTTGCAGCTTGCGCCGCAGGTTGGAGACATGTGTGTCGAGACTGCGGTCGGTCGGCAGCAAACGCCGGCCGAGTGCAAGCGTCATGAGTTCCTCGCGAGTGACCGTGCGGGTATCGGCCCGAACCAGCAGATCGAGAATGCGCAGCTCGGCGGAGGTCAGCTCGAGGTCGCTATCGCCCACCAGCGCGCGGCGCGCACGCAGATCGAGGCGCAGCGGCCCCCACACCATGAGTCCGTCGGCCCCCTGACCGTCGCCGGGGATGCGGCGCAGCACCGCACGAACGCGCGCTACCAGCTCGCGCGGGCTGAAGGGCTTGGCCAGGTAATCGTCAGCCCCCATCTCGAGGCCGACCACGCGATCGACCTCCTCGCCGCGTGCGGTGAGCATGACAACCGGTACCCGGCTGGTCGCACGTATGCGGCGCAACACCTCGAAGCCCGAGAGTTCGGGCAACATGACATCGAGCACCACCAGGTCAACGGCTGCGCGTCCAAGCTGCTCGAGCCCCGCAGGTCCGCTGCCCGCGGTCACGGTCAGAAACCCCTCGGGTCCCAGATATTCCGCGAGCATCGTGCACAGCTCGCTGTCGTCATCGACGATCAGCAGAAGTGGCTTCGGCTCGGTGCCGGCTTCACGTGTTTCCATGGCACCGCACGATACACTCCGCGACCTGGCTTCGATTCCCGGCGTCGCAAAACGCAGCTTTCTTTGCACTTCTTTGCCGCCGACAAGCGTTGCCCTGAGCTTGACCTGGCAGAGGCGTCCTCAGGCCGGATTCTCCAGACTGAAAGCCTGCCGGTTATCGTCGTAAGCGAAGCATTCGGCATAGCGACCCCAGCTGATGATGGTGCGCAGGGTCTGTTCGGCCACGTCCTCGGCCATGTAGTCCTCGAGTTCATCGAAGAAGCGGCTCTTCGGGGCCGTATGGCTGGCACGTTCGTCGAGCACGCGGCGGATGTGAGCCGCGAGCGGCACGTAGGTGATCAGGTGGCGCGCGAACAGACGCTTGCGCTCATCGGTCTCCCCGCGGGTGAACTCGACGCCGGCCTCGGTGAGCTTGATGTCGCCGCCTTCAACCTCGGCGAAGCGCAGCATCTGCAGCGCCTCGGCGGCCGGAAACAGCTCATCCACTTCCAGATGCTGCTCCTCTGCGATCACCGGCAGGTCGGCCTTCCCGTTGTAGGGCGGTTCGGCAACGGCTTCCATGAGGCCGGTGAGCACGTTGGATGAGACGTGGATCAGTACCGTGCCGATGCCCGTGCCGGCGAAACGCTCGGCCTTCGGCCCCGCGCGCGCATCGGCGCGCGGCCGCGCAGTCATCTCCACGTAGACACGCTCGATCAGGGCGCGGAAGCGCGGATCCTGGGTATGACGCGGCTGCGGCAGATCGATCGGAATCTCGCTCACGACCCGTCCCGGGTTGCTGGAAAAGATCAGCAGCCGGTCACACATCTGCACCGCCTCTTCAATGTTGTGCGTCACCAGCAGCACCGCCTTGATGGGCAGCTGACCCTCCCCCCACAGATCGAGAAAGTCGTTGCGCAGGGTCTCCGCAGTGAGGATATCGAGTGCCGAGAACGGCTCATCCATCAACAGAATATTGGGATGCACCACCAGCGCGCGCGCAAAGCCCACTCGCTGGCGCATGCCGCCGGAGAGTTCGCGCGGGTAGGCCGATTCGAATCCGTCGAGTCCGATGAGGTCGATCGCCTGTAGCGAGCGCTTGCGCATTTCCGGCTCGGCGACTCCGAGTGCCTCCAGTCCCAGCTGGACGTTCTCCAGCACGGTCAGCCAGGGGAACAGCGCGAAGCTCTGAAACACCATGGCGACGCCGGAAGCGGGCCCGACGACCGGGTGACCGAGATAGCTGACCACGCCGCTGGTCGGCTCCTCGAGCCCGGCGATGGCGCGCAGCAGGGTCGACTTGCCCGAGCCCGAACGTCCCAGCAGGCCAATGATCTCGCCGGGGCGCAGGGTCAGATTGACGTGCTCCAGCACCACCAGCTCGTCCCCATCAGGCTTGCGAAATGACTTGCACACCCGCTGCACGTCGAGCAGCGGCGCAAGGTTCAGCGCAGGTGCGGTTGAATTCACGGTCATCTCCCGGAAATTGCCTCTAGCTGATGCGGAACTTGCGCTCGGCGCGGGCGTACAGCGGGCGCCAGAACACACGGTTGATGATCACCACGAACAGACTCAGCACCACCGTGCCGAGCACGCTGCGCTGGAAGTCGCCGGCCGCGGTCGCGTTAGCGATGTACGCTCCGAGACCGTGCGCGGTGAGCTTCTGGTTTCCCCAGCTAGCCACTTCGGCGACGATGCTCGCGTTCCACGAACCGCCGGAGGCGGTAATAGCTCCGGTCACGTAGAAGGGAAACACGGCCGGCAGCGCGATACGCTTCCACCACAGCCAGCCGTGCACGCCGAGATTCTGCCCGGCGTAGCGCAGTTCGGGTGCGATCGCCGAAGCGCCCACGATCACGTTGAAAAGAATGTACCACTGCGTGCCGAGGATCATCAGCGGACTCAGCCAGATGTCGGGGGTCAGCCTCCACAGGACGATCGCCGAGACCACAATGGGGAACAGCAGATTCGCCGGGAAGGCGGCGAGAAACTGCGCGATGGGCTGCACGATGCTGGCGGCGCGCGGCCGCAGTCCCACCCACACGCCGATCGGCACCCACACCACGCTCGCCAACGCGATAAGGATCGCCACACGCAGCAGCGTGATGAAGCCGTAGAGAATCACCTGACCGATCTCCGCCGCTGTGACCTCGGCCAGAACGAAGCGGGTGGTTTTCATCAGCGCGCCGATGCCGATCAGCAGTAGCACGGCGTACCACAGATAGTCGACCCGGCGGGCATCCCAGCGGCTGGCTGCCTGCTGTGCGCGCTGCGGCGCAGCGGCGCGCGGCTTCATGAAAAAGCGCACCACCGCGGCGAAACCATTGGCGACGATGCCGAGCAGGCGGGAGCGACGCATCATGGTCAGTGCCCAGGAGCGGTTGGCCGTGAGTCCGGCCTCTTGATCGAGCCGGAACCAGTCGGCGCTTGCGGTCAGCGGACGGAACAGCAGCTGATCGAACAGCAGTATCACCACGAACATCGAGCCGATCGCCCAGCCAATGGCCGCCAGGTTCTTCTGCTCAATGGCAAGAGCAATATACGAGCCCACACCCGGCAGCGTGACGGTGGTGTTGCCGACGGAGATGGCTTCCGCGGCCGTCACGAAGAACCAGCCGCCGGACATCGACATCATCATGTTCCAGATGAGCGCCGGCATGCCAAATGGCACCTCCAGTCGCCAGAAGCGTATCCACGGCCCCAACTGGAAGTTGCGCGCGGCCTCCACCATCTCGTGCGGGATACTGCGCAGCGAATGATAGAAGCTGAAGGCCATGTTCCACGCCTGGCTGGTGAAGATGAGGAAAATCGCCGCCAGCTCTGCGCCGAACACCCGTCCCGGGGTGAGTCGCAGGAAGAACAGGATGGTAATGGAGAAGCTCAGGATCGGAACTGACTGCAGGAAGTCGAGCAGCGGTACCAGGATGACTTCTGCGCGGCGGCTCTTGGCGGCGAGCGTCGCATAGCTGAACGTGAACACCAGCGAGGCGACCATGGCAAGCAGCATCCGCAGCGCGGTGCGGGCTGAGTAGCCGATGAGCGCCGAGGGCTTGAGCGAGATCGGCGTGGCCTCAAGGTGCGCCAGTGAGCCGCTCAGTCCATGGGCCGCCTGAGCGGCGTAGATGAAGAAAGCAAACACCAGCACGAAAGCGAGCACGTCCCAACCGCCGGGGATGTAGCGGGTACGCAGAACCGAAATGGGCAGGCGGCCGAGGAGCATCCGCGCAAGTGTGCACTAACAGGGTCACCCTTCGCACCCTTGCGTGACGTCGCGAACGCATGACGCAGCTGCGCTCTGTGGTGTCGGTGACTCGGACACGCGCGCGCCAATCCGCCGAGGCGGTGCGCTGGGGTCATAGCTCGGGCCGCTGCCGGTGCTCCTTGTTCACCGGGTTGCGCGCCGCGGCGCTGCGGTGCAAATCGCCGCGCGACTGTCGTACGATAGCTCGCCATGAACGCAGCAATCTTCCGGGCAGCCGCCGCTGCCACACTGACCTTGGGCATGGCCGCTGTCGGCTCTGCGCACGACACACCCAACTCCGACACCAAGACCTCGATCAAGGACGACGCCAAGAACGCCGGACAGACCGTCGCTCACGATGCCCACAATGCCGGGCAGACCGTGGCGGAGAAGTCCAAGGAAACTGGCAAAACCGTGGCCGCTAAAAGTAGAGAAACCGGCCAAACGATCGCGGACAAGAGCAAAGATACCGGCCATGCGATCGCCGACAAGAGCAAGGAGGTCGGTCACACCATCGCGGACAAGAGCAAGCAGGCGGGCCACGCGGTCGCTGATGGCGCCAAGGCTGTGGGCAAGAGCGTCGAGAACGGGTTCCAGCAGGTGAAGTCGGCGGTGAAGGGCAAGTCTTCCGATGGGGCGAGCTCCAATAAGTAGCGCAGTTCGCCGCTCGCCGATGCGCGCGCACGCAGGACTCGGCCTGGAATACCTGTCACTGGCGGAGTACCAGGCGGCAGGCTACAGCGACGTCCTCGGGGTCGCGACCTTCGACGGTGCGGCCGCAGCGGGCGACGCGCACGACGACCCGTCGATCCCGCTTGCGCAGGTAGGCACGCAATTGCTCGCGCCCGCGCAGCAGCTGTGCGAGGTGTGGCGCTGCGGACAAGCGGCCGAGTCGGGGACTCATGGCCAGGTGCGTTTTCGGCGCAGCGAAGAGCTGCTGTTCGGCTGCATTGCCCTGCACGAGAGCGCCGTGTCCGGGAGCGGCGCCCGCGATTTCCTGCCTTCGGCGCTGTACGCCGCCACCTCGCAGGCGTATCTGGAGATCTGCGCCACGCTTGATGCCCAGGCCTTTCCGCATCTGCTGCGGGTGTGGAACTATCTGCCGGACATCAACGCCGAATCGAACGGCACCGAGCGTTACCGGCAATTCAACGCCGCCCGCCAGCAGGCGCTGCGCGCCTGTGGACGCGCTCATACCGGTAAGGTGCCGGCTGCCTCGGCACTTGGATCCTCGGCTGACAGTCCGCTGGTGGTGTACTTCCTCGCCGGCCGTGTGTCGCCGGCCTTTATCGAGAACCCGCGCCAGGTGAGCGCTTATCACTATCCGCGGCAGTACGGCAGCCACAGCCCCGCCTTCTCCCGGGCCGCAGTGCTGCATGAGCCGGACGTGGTCACATTGTTTATATCCGGCACCGCGAGCATCGTCGGGCATCATTCGCTGCACGCCGGGGATGCCGCGGCGCAAACCCGTGAAACGCTTGCGAACATCGAGGCCCTGCTGGAGCAGGCGAACCGTGCGGCGCCCGGAAACCAGTTCTCGCTGGGCTCACTCGCCTGCAAGGCCTACGTGCGCCACCCGGCGGACCTGCCCGTGATCCAGGCGGAACTCGGCGCCCGGCTCGGCCCCGAGGCACGCATCCTGTACGTGCGGGCGGATATCTGCCGTCAGGATCTGCTGGTCGAAGTCGAAGCGACCGCGATCAAGCGGCGCACTGGCAACGGCTGATCCCGTTCCCTCGTCCGCCTGCACGATGATGCCTGCTCTTGCGCGCTTAACGCTGCTGCTGGTTGCCAGCGCCTTGTGCGCGGCCAGCGCCCGGGCCGAGGAAAAGCCGCTGTGGGAGTTCGGGCTGGGTGGCGGCCTGCTGCTGTTCAATGACTACCGTGGATCAGATACCACGCACGTATATCCCCTGCCACTGCCGTACTTCATTTACCGCGGCGAGTTTCTCAAATCCGATCGCGACGGCGTGCGCGGGTTGCTGTTCAATCAGCAGTTCATCGAGCTCAATCTGAGCGTCAACGCCACCACACCGGTGCTCAATGATTCCGCCCGCCACGGCATGCCGGATCTGCGCTCCACGCTGGAGATCGGACCGTCGCTGGATGCCCATCTGTGGCGCAGTGCCGATGCGCGCGTGAAACTCGACCTGCGCCTGCCGGTGCGTGCTGCCTTGACGGTGCAGGCCGTACCGCACTACGTCGGCATCTTCTTTGCTCCCAATCTCAGCCTCGACATCGCGCAGTTTCGCGGTGAATACGGCTGGAAACTCGGGCTGCTGGCAGGCCCGCTGTTCGCCAATCGCCGCTATGACGACTACTTCTATACGGTCGCCCCGCAATACGCGACTGCGGATCGGCCGGCCTACTCGGCCCCCGGCGGCTACGCCGGCAGGCAGGCACTGGTGTCCCTCACGCGGCGCTATCCTAAGTTCTGGGTTGGCGTGTACGCGCGCCACGATAGCCTCGCGGACGCGGCTTTCGCCGACAGCCCCCTGGTGAAACGCGCCAGCTATTGGAGCGTCGGTTGCGGTGTCGCATGGATGATCGCCGCCTCTTCGCGCCTGGTCGAAAGCCCTGAGTGACGCCTTCGGCGACGCATGTGGTGCTGATCCCGAGCTACAACCCCGGCGCCGCCCGGGCGCTCGATACCGTGCGCGCCGCGCGCGCGCAGTGGGCGCCGGTGTGGGTGGTCGTGGACGGCAGCACCGACGGCTCGGCGGCGGCGCTAACCGAGCTTGCGCGCAGCGATCCACAGCTGCGCGTGCTGCTGCGCGTCCGCAACGGCGGCAAGGGCGCGGCGCTGTTCGATGGGCTGGCGGAGGCAGCGCGGCTGGGTTTTACGCATGCGCTGACGATGGACAGCGACGGCCAGCACGCGGCCGAGTGCATCGCGCCGTTCATGGCGGCCTCACTCGAGGCGCCGCAGGCGATGATCCTCGGTGAGCCAGTGTTCGATGCGAGCGCGCCCGCGATCCGCGTGAAGGGGCGCAGAATCGCCAACTGGTGGACCAATCTCGAAACGCTGCGGGCAGGCATTCACGACACGCTGTTCGGCTTCCGGGTATATCCGATCGCACCGCTCCTCGCGGTGATGCGCAGCAGCCGCTGGATGCGGCGCTTCGATTTCGACGCCGAAGCGGTGGTGCGTCTCAGCTGGCGCGGCGTGCCGGCGGTGAACCGGCCGGCTGCGGTACGCTATTTCAGCTCTCAGGAGGGCGGGGTATCGCACTTCAACTACTGGCGCGACAACGCGCTGCTCAGCTGGATGTACGCGCGCCTGATGCTCGGCTTTCTGCTGCGCCTACCGCTGCTGCTAAGCCGCCGCCGCTGAGCGCGCGCGCCCGAGCTTAGCGCCGCCCCGTCGCGGCACGCAGACAATTTTACAAATGCTGCGATGTCTGCCGCAGTCTTGCCAAGCCGGCCCAGTACCGCGCTCAATGCCGGTAGAATTTAACCGCTGACACAGGCCAGTCTGAGCAGTGAATCCGAGCAGCTCACCGTCCGCGCAATTACCCGTGCCCGCCGTCGTGGTGGAAGGCACGCTCAACGGCTTGGGCGTCGTGCGCAGCCTGTCGCACGGACACATGCCTATCTACCTATTGGACACCACCGCACGCCGCGCGGCGCGCTGGTCGCGTCACTGCCGCTTTGTGCGCGTGCCCTCATTTGTCGGCCGCCCGCTGGTTGATGCTCTGATCGATCTGAGCCGGCAACTCGCCTGCCGCCCGGTGCTCATGCTCACGGGTGATGAGAGCGTCAACACCGTTTCCGAATTTCGCCAGCAGCTCGAACCGCTCTACCGCATCAGCCTGCCGCCCGCCGACATGGTGCGCGCGCTGGCCGATAAGACGCTGTTCCATCAGCTGGCCGTACAGCAGGGCTTCGCGGTGCCGCGCTCCGTGTGCCTGAATGACACCGCCGACCTCGGCCTGATCGGCAGCCTGACGCCGCCGCTGGTAGTGAAGCCAGCCGACAAGACGCTGGTGCTGCACGGGGCGGTGGAGCGGGCGGTGCAGGCCGCCACTGCCGCGGACGCGCGCCGCGCGGCGACCCGCATGCTGGTACACGCCCGCAGCATCATCGTGCAGGAGTGGGTCGATGGCGCCGACAGTGACATCTGCTTTTCGCTGTTCAGCTGTGACCGGCAGGGCAAGCTCGCGGGACTGTTCATCGGGCGCAAGCTGCTGTGCTCGCCCCCCGCAGTGGGCAGCACGGCGGTCTGTGTGGCCGCACCGGACGTGGCGCCGCAGCTCAGTGCCGCGACCGCGCAGTTCATCGAGCGCGTCGGCTATCGCGGGCTCGGCAGCCTGGAATTCAAGTTCGACCGCACGCGCCAGCGCTTCCTGATCATCGAACCCACCGTAGGGCGCACCGACTGGCAGGAGGAGATCGCCACCCTGTGTGGCAGCAATCTGCCGCTGCTCACCTACTTCGCGGAGCTGGACCAAGCACCCCCGCCGCTGCCCCTGGCGCCGGCGCGCGTCGCCTGGCGGCAGTCAGCGGGGTTCCGCACGCCGCTCGCCGCGGGCATGCCCGCCGTGGACGGCTTCTTCCGCTGGTCCGATCCGCTGCCGGCCCTGTACTACTACGTGTTCGAGGGCGCGCTGGTGCGCCTGTGGAACAAAGCGTCCGGCGCCGCGAGCGGGCTGAGCGCGCTGGCACGCGGCAGCGCCTGAGAAATCCCTTGGACCGTGCGACGACCATCATCGGGGCTGGGCCCTACGGGCTGTCGATTGCCGCCCATCTGCGTGCTCGCGGCTTGCCATTCGAGCTCGTCGGCACGCCGCTCGAGAGCTGGCGCAGATTCATGCCGCGCGGGATGCTACTGAAGTCAGAGCGCTTCGCCTCCAATCTGTGGGATCCGCAGCGCCGCTTTTCGCTGCGCCGCTACTGCGAGGCACAGCGGCAACCGTGGCAGGCGGTCGGCAGTCCGCTCAGTCTCGCGGCATTTCTCGATTACGCCGACTGGTTCCGCGAGCACAACGCTCTTGAGCCGCGCCAGCTGCAACTCACCGCTCTCACACAGGTGCCTGGCGGCTTTCGCCTCGCCTTCAGTGATGGCAGTCACTTCACCAGCCGGCGCGTGGTGCTGGCAACCGGCCACATGGCTTTCCGCGTCCTGCCGGCCGAGCTGGCGCAGCTGCCCGAGCCGCTGGTGCTGCACAGCAGCCGGATCGGAGACGTCGCGGGTTACGCCGGTCGCGATGTCTGTGTCATCGGTGCTGGTCAATCGGCGCTCGAGACCGCAGCGCTGCTGCATGAAAACGGCGCGCGTGTGCGCCTGCTGGTCCGCCGCGATCGTATCGAGTGGAATGCGCCCTCCAAACCGCGGCCGCTCTCCGCCCGCATGCTGGCGCCCGACGCCGGCGTCGCCAGCGGCTGGAAGTCGGTTGCGATCTCGGAGTTGCCGCGCGTGTTCCGCTGGTATTTTCCGCCCGAACGCCGCCACTGGTTCGTGGCGCGCGCCTACGGTCCGGGTGGCTCGTGGTGGCTGCGGGAGCGCGTCGAAGGGCGTCTACCGATCGAGCTGACCACCCGGGTGCTGAGCGCGCAGGCTGAGGGGAGCGGCGTGCGCATGCAGCTGCAGACGCCGCTGGGGCCGCGCACGCTCGCTGCGCACCACGTGGTCGCCGCCACCGGCTTCAAGGTCGACATCGACCGGCTCGCGTACCTCGATCCCGCGCTGGCGCGGGCGATCGCGCGCGAAACCGGCGGCATACCCCTACTCGATGCACGCTTTGAGACTTCGGTCCCGGGGTTGTTCATCGTCGGGGTGGCGAGCGCGCCGGTGTTCGGCCCGATCATGCGCTTCATGTACGGCGCCAAGCATGTGGCGCCGGTGATCGCGCGCCGTCTGCAGTTCGCGGCCTGAGGCGCGCGCCGATCTCAGCGGTGGCGGGCGAACAATTCCCCGCTCAAAGGGCTTGCGCGGGCACCACCTCCATATCGGCCGCGGGGCCGCTGGCTGCCGCAGTCAGGCAAACAGAGCATCAGCGAGTCTGACGCGGTGGCAATGCGCGGCGCAGCAGTGTGCTCAGCGCTCATCCGGCCTTGGCCGCAATCGGCACGAAGTACTCGGTGTAGGAGTTAATGGCCTCGCCGTCGATTTCGACCAGATCCACCAGTTCGGTGGTGACCATCACGCCAGTGATTCTCGAGTTGATGTCCGCACGCCAGCGCACGGCAGCTTGTGCGCCGTCGATCAGCGTCGTCAGGATCTCGTGACGCGTGAGTTTGAAAGTCTTGACCATCATCGCCAGCCACGGACGGATCTCCTCGCGCCCGTGGGCGGAAACCGCGATGGGCTTGCCGTCACTCGCCCCCGCAATGCGGAAGCTCGCCCGCGGGGAAAACAGCGCGCACAGTTCGTCCAGCCGGCCGCTCACGCGAGCAGCGTAAAGTCGGTCCAGCAGCTGCTCTACCTGACGACGATCTACCATGAGGTTGCTCCGCGCCAACAGCGCTCAGCCGAGGGTGGCGCGTACGTCAGCGCCGATGAGGCGGTACGCCGTGGCGGCATACGGTATCAGCCTCCCCATCCCGTAAAATAGATGAATCATACCCGAGTGACATCGATAGGTCGTGCTGATCCCCGCCTGCTGCAAGCGCTGTGCGTAGGCCGCTCCTTCATCCCGCAGCGGATCGAACTCCGCGGTATGGATGCAGGTCGGCGGCAGCTCGCCGAGTTGGGCGGCCCGCAACGGCGAGACTCGTGAGTCCGTGGGATCGCCGTTTGTACCCAGATAATGATGCAGATCGTGCTCGAGCGTCGCCTCATCGAGAAAGTAGCCCTGCGCGAGTTCACGGCGCGAATCGCTCCTCGCGCCGAAATCCATAATCGGGCAAATCAACAGCTGCATAGCCAGGGGCACCTGTGCGTCCGTGGCGTTCGCCTGGCAGACCACCGCCGCGAGCGTGGCCCCCGCAGAATCACCGCCCAGAGCAATGCGGCCAGGATCGATGCCGAACTCGCCGCAGCGCGCCGCGATCGCGGCGGTGGCGGCACAGCCGTCGGCGATCGCTGCCGGAAACGGGTGTTCCGGAGCCAGGCGGTAGCCGATGGAAATCAACCGGCAGCCAGTGGCGTTGGCGAGCGAGCGACAGATGGCGTCGTGTGAATCGAGGCTGCCTGCTACCAGACCGCCACCGTGAAAGTAGATCAGGCCGGGCAGGCGCGGGTGGCGCGCGCCCGCGGCAGTATAAACGCGCACCGCCAGTGGGCCGGCCGCACCTTCCACCGTCTGCTCCTCGATGCGCTCCACTTCCTCGCGCAGCGCTGCAAAGTTCAGCAGGTGCTCGAGCGCGCTACGACGCTCCTCGACCGTCAGGCTGCGCGCGCTCGGCGGATTGAGTGCGGCCAAGCGCTCCAGCAATCGCTTGGCGTGTGGATCAAGTGGCATGCGGTCCGGTGTCGGCTTGACGGCGACTGCACGACCGGGTCGCTCAGAGCGCGAGCGCCTGACGCACTCCACTCGGCCAGCGTTCGGGCTCGATACCGTGGACGCAGAATAGCGCCACAGTGAGGCGGTCCATACCGAAGGCTACGCAGCAGGTGTGCGCCGCGGCGCCCTCCTCGTCTTTGATTTCCCAAGTCTGCCCAAACAGATCGCGGTGGTAATTGAAACTCATGCACGCGGTCGGTGAAGCGCCCGGGAAGTAGGGAATCAGCAGCTCGAACTTCAGCGATTGCTGCAGCTGGCTGACCGCCATCACCTGACCCACGCGCCCAAAGAACGGGTCACTGGCGACCTCAAGAGTGTTGGGCAGCGCCAGCTCTGTCGCCAGACGCTGGGCGCGCTCCATCCAGTTCTGCCGGAACGCCGAAATCTCTTCCGCCGGGCCGATGCGCACGAACTCGCGCATACGGAAGGACTGCAGGCGGTTGAGCTCGCGTGAGGGTTCGCGGCGGAAGCAGTCCGCCGTGACATCAAACAAGAGACCGTCCCGCGGGAGCGGGCCGCGAGAACCCACCAGCGGATAGAGGGGATAGCAGGCCGCCGGCGACAGCACCAGGTCCGTCGGCGCAAGCGCCGCCGTCCAGTCGCCGCCGTTGTCGTAGCGATCGGCTGCCGCGCGGATCTCGCTCTCGGTGCCGTGCAGGGCGCAAACGCATCCCAGCAGGTTGGGGAAACTCTTCAGGTAACCGGACTTCTCCAGCTGCGCGCGGCTCATGACCGGCGGGAAACGCAATATCTCGGCGCGCGGATCACGCTGCCGCGTGACATACGCGCTCACGCGATCGAACACGCTCTCGTACAGGCCGGTCCGCGCGTAGACGCCGTCCACGCCCAGACGCTGGAAGATCGCCGCGCCGATCGCCTGCAGGGGATCGGCTGCAGCCGCGCGCTCGCGCGGATTCGAGTCGTTCATGCGCGCCGTCAGTCGCTGAGACTGCCGGCAACTGGTGCCAGCAGCGAGGAGTTGGCGAGGTTGGCCAGGATGCGGTCGTTATTGATCATGATCGGTGCCGACAGCACATCGCGCAGGTGTCGCTCGATACTGAACTCGCTGTCGCAGCGGTATCCCGACAAGCCGCAGGTGCGCAGCGCGGTGTTGACGATGGCGACCGCCAGCTCGGAGGCCTCGACCTTGGTCAACGTGATCATGGTCTGAAACTCGAGCGAGGCGAGCGCTTTGGGATCGTTCATCACCCGCTGGTAGTTGCGTAGCGAACTCGCCAGCATCCCGCGCAACGTCCGCAGTGAGGCGAGCGCCCTGGTGTACTGCGGCGCACCGGGCGGCATCTGTCCACCGCTCTGGCGCACGACGTTGCGGATGAAGCCCTGCGCACGCGCCGTAGCGCTCGCCGCGATGCCGGCCCACACCGAGCCCCACAGCAGATGCGCGGTCGGTACCATGGTCTGCGGATGAATCATCTCGTACGGGTCCGGGATCACCTGATCCGGCGTCCCGGAAGCCTTCAGCGAATAACCTTCGCTGCAGGTACCACGCATTCCCAGAGTGTTCCAGCCCTGCAGCGGCGTGAGCGTGTAGTCTTCCTTGAAGAACGCGACCAACACCTGGTCGGTCGCTGCGGCATCGGCGGCGCGCCGCGCGGTCGTCACGATCGCATCAGCGTAGGCGCCATACGAGATGACGCTCGCGCGCCGCTCGAGCGTGATGCGGCCGTCCTGGTGCTCAATGGGCGCTTCGCTCGAGCGGACGTTGCCCCCGCCCTGACCCTCGGTCGTTGAGGACGCCAGCAGCAGCTGTTCGCTGCAAAGGCGGCGCAGCACGTTCTCCAGCGCCGCGCTCTCGCGCATGTGCCGCACGATGCACGCAGTCTTGATCTGGTGCATCGCATAGATCATGCCAGTCGAGGAGCATCCCTGCGCCAACTGGAAGCAGACATCCGCGACCTGGGCCAGATCGGCGCCCTCGCCGCCGAACTTGGTTGGCACCATGATGCCGAGCAGGCGCTGTGCCTTAACCGCTGCGAACGACTCGCGCGGGAAGCGCGCGCCGCTGTCGACCGCAGTTGCATGCTTTGCGGCGACCGCCGAGACCGCCTGGGCACGTGTCTTCAGGTCGCCCTCGAGAGGATCACTCGACCGCTGCATGACCGATGGTGCTTCCACGAAAGTGACCCCGTTCGTCGTTATAGTTCTGCCCGGGACGCTATTCTAGACTCCCAAGCAACCGTAATTAGGACACAAGGACCCCGCCCACCGCATGACCGGGATCACAGTTAAGGGACCATAGCCGATGCCGCTCGAACTGGATCCGCGTCCGTCCGACGCGTCCGCGCCCGCCGGCTTTCGCGGCGGTGGCGCCGGCGCGACGATCGTGGTCGGGCTGCTTAACAATATGCCAGACCCGGCCCTTGAGGCCACCGAGAATCAGTTTGCGGGGCTGCTGGCCGCCGCTGCAGGCTCGCTCAGCGTCAAGCTACGCCTCTCCTACCTCCCTGAGGTACCGCGGGGAACTGCCGCGCTGGAGCATATCGGACGAAGCTACTGGCGGCTGGAAGAGCTGCTTGGCCAGGGTGTGGATGCCCTTATCGTGACCGGAACTGAGCCACGAGCAGCGCTTTTGAGCGCAGAGCCCTACTGGGAGCGCTTCGGGGAGGTCTTGCGGTGGGCCGAGGCTCACACCTCCTCGAGCGTCTGGTCCTGCCTTGCCGCCCATGCCGCGGTGCAGCTACTTGACGGAGTTTCGCGCCAGCGTCTTGCGGACAAGCGTTTCGGCGTCTTTGATCATCAGGTGAACAGCGCCCATCCGCTGATGCACGGAATCAGTGCGCCGCTGCGCATGCCACATTCGCGCTGGAACGACTTGCCGGTGGCACGCCTGCGCACGGCGGGCTATTCGCTGCTCAGCTGGTCGACGGAAAGCGGGGCGGACTTGTTCGTGAGGCAGCGCGGCAGCCTGTTTGTTTTTTTTCAGGGACATCCCGAGTACGAGCGCACCACGCTGTTCCGTGAGTACCGGCGCGACGTCGCCCGCTATCTGAACGGTCAACAGGAGAGTTATCCGCCGCTGCCACCCGGTTATCTGACGCCAGCCGCGAGTGCGGTGCTGCGTCAGTTCAGGGAACGCGCCCTCGCCGAGCGCTCGCCGGAGGTGTTCGCGCAATTCCCCATAGCGGCCGCGGATGGAGCCCAAAGCAACTGGCAAGCGAGCGCGGTGCGCATCTACGCAAACTGGCTGCAGTTGCTGGCACAAACCAAGGCGGCCGCCGCAGGCACGCCCCTCGCCGCACAGGTATGATGACGCGAACCATGAGCGAACCTAGCAACGACCGGTCTACCCAAGACACGCCGCGCGGACGGCTGATCAGCCTCATCCGCCAGATCCTCGGCCCGCCGGCCGCATCACGACCACTGCCCATCGATGCGCGCCTCAGTGACCTGGGGATGAGCTCGATCAAGATGGTCAACCTCATGCTGGCAGTCGAAGTTGAGTTTGCAATCACCATCCCGCAGGCGGACATCACCCCCGAGAACTTTGCTTCCATCGCCTCGGTCGAAGCGCTGGTGCTCAAACTAACCGCGTCCGATCGCGGTGGTTGACGGCCGGCCGCGCCGAAACGGTACGACCCCGGGCCTTGCGTCGCGATCCAGAATAGGCGCCCTGCTGTGATCGTTAACCGATCCTTGATGCGTGCGGAGGCACATCACGGCTGGCCACGCGCGACCGCAAGCGTCGTGCACGTCGTACAGCCGCCATGAGAACCGACGAGCGACCCGAAGGCGGCGCCGGCAAGTCGCTTAAGGCGTGGGTGCGGGCACTCGAAGCGACGGCCGCCATCGAACGTGGGCAAGCGCCCATTCTTCCGCTGCTGTTCACAGAACTTGCTGCGCGCTTTGGTACCGCGCCCGCGCTGATCACCAAGAACGAGACGCTCACTTTCACGGAACTCAATGCGACGGTAACGCGTTACGCCCGCTGGGGCCTTGCCCAAGGGTGGCGCGCCGGCGATGTAGTCTGTTTGCTGATGCCGAACTGCCTGCACTACATGCCGATCTGGCTCGGGCTGACCAGGATCGGAGTTGTCGTGTCGCTTCTCAACTCGAACCTCACCGATGCCCCGCTGGCGCATGCAGTGCGTGTCATTACGCCGCGCGCACTCATTGTGTCGCCCGAGCTCTGCGCCACTGTGCGATCCATTAGTGCGCACCTGCCGCACTCCCTCAGCCTGTGGGCTGACGGAGCCAACGATTCAGCCGTGCCGCGCCTCGATCTTGCAATGGCCGAAATGGCGGCCGAGCCGCTCACCGACACGGAGTGCCCACCGCCCGGCCTCAATGACCGCGCGCTGTACATCTACACCTCGGGTACGACGGGTCTGCCCAAGGCGGCCAATGTGAGCCATCGGCGCCTCATGCAGTGGAGCCACTGGTTTGCGGGCTTAATGGACACAGGACCCACGGACCGGATGTACAACTGCCTGCCGCTGTACCACAGCATCGGCGGTGTGGTCGCAACGGGTGCCACGCTGGTGCGCGGCGGCGCCGTCGTGCTGCGCGAGCGGTTCTCGGCGCGCGACTTCTGGCAGGACGTCGTGCAACAGCGTTGCACCCTGTTTCAGTACATCGGCGAACTGTGCCGCTACCTGCTGGCCACTGCCCCGCAGCCTGAGGAGACCGCGCACCAGTTGCGGCTGTGTTGCGGCAACGGGCTGCGCGCCGACGTTTGGCAGCAGTTTCAGCAGCGGTTCCGCATCCCTCAGATCCTCGAGTACTACGCGGCGACGGAGGGAAGCTTCTCGCTATACAACTGCGAGGGGCGTATCGGCGCCATCGGAAGGATTCCGCCCTTCCTGTCGCACCGGATGCGTGTCGAACTGATCCGGCACGATATGGAGCGCGCGCTACCGGCGCGCGACGATCAGGGGCGGTGTATCAAGTGCGCACCGGCTGAGATTGGCGAGGCGATCGGGCCACTGGTAGCAGACGGTAGCGGCCGCTTTGAGGGTTACGCGGACGCAGCGGCGTCGCACAGCAAGATTTTGCGCGACGTTTTTGTCGCAGGGGACAGCTGGTATCGGACCGGCGATCTCCTGCGCCAGGACGAGCAGGGATTCTTCTACTTTGTGGACCGGATCGGCGACACGTTCCGCTGGAAGGGTGAGAACGTTTCGACTACCGAGGTGGCGGCAATCATCGCCGGCTGTGCCGGAGTTACTGATGTCGCTGTTTACGGTGTGGCGGTTCCGAACGCCGACGGACGCGCCGGCATGGCTGCTCTAGTCGTCGACGAGAAATTCGATCTCGGCACACTGCAGCAGCATCTGTTGACTCTACCCCCCTATGCCCGACCACTGTTCCTGCGCATTGTTGCGGAAATCGAGCGCACCGGAACCTTCAGGCTCAAGAAGGCGGAACTGGCATCACAAGGCTATGACCCGAGTCGTATCGCCGACGAGCTGTACCTAGCCGATGGAGAGCAGGGTCGATACGTTCTTTTCGACACACGCCTGCACGATCTCATCCTGGCCGGCCAAGTGCGGCTCTAGCGATCCGTGCGAGGCAGGCTCGCGGCAGCGCTAGGTCGAGCGGTTTTCGTACAACTTGACGAAGTCGCCGAAAGTCACCGGGAAGGTATCGGCGGATTCGAACGGATCGTAGCCGAGCGCATCTTCCAGGCGGGCCACGATCAGAGCAAAGCTGAGCGAGTCCAGCCCCGACTGTAAAAGCTTGAGATCGTCAGCAAGCGGCGCGAGCTTTCTCTGCTGCTCCTGGGCGACCTGCTCGAACAGCGAAGTAATGGTGGCTCGCAGCGGTGGCATTTCTAAAGCTCCAGATTTGGTCAACTTGACTTCGCGAGTATAGCCGGGTTTTCCAGCACAGTAGCGACGTCCTGAGCCACAGCAAGCTTGCGGCTCGCATCCCATCGTCATCTGTTCTGTGACTGCCGTCACAGCGGCGCAGCCGCCACGGCGTACCGGCAGACTCAAACCCAAATGGCGTTCGCCGGGAATGAGCCATGCCGCGTCGCCGCGAGACCTGCCGCGCGACGGTGACAGGGGCGACGTCGCCGCCCACCAGCCGGCAGTCGCGTGCACAAAGTGCCCAGGCGCTTGCGCTGTTCAACCTAACGCGCCGTGAGCGGCAACCGCGCGGATGGTCGCTTCATCTCGGGCGTTAAACTACTTGCTGGGCCGATTCGATTCCTTGAACATAGAGTCCCTACTGCGAGCAACACCAATTGATTACCAAAGGCATTGTCCTCGCTGGCGGTTCGGGTACGCGCCTTTACCCGGTAACGCGCGTCATTTCCAAGCAGTTGCTGCCGCTGTACGACAAACCGCTGGTCTACTACCCGCTAGCCACGCTCATGTTGGCAGGAATCCGCGACATTCTGCTGATCTCGACGGGCGAGGATGGGCCGTTGTTCTCGCGCCTTCTCGGTGACGGCTCGCAGTGGGGCATTCGCGTGCGCTACGCCACTCAGGCGGAGCCGCGTGGCATCGCCCAGGCGCTGCTGATTGCCGAGGAGTTTGTCGCCAACGAGTCCGTGTGTCTGGTCCTTGGAGATAATCTGTTCTACGGGCATGGGCTGCCGGAGCAGCTGCAGCACGCCGCGGCCCAGGAGCGTGGCGCAACCGTGTTTGCCTATTACGTGCGTGACCCTGAACGTTATGGTGTCGTTGAATTCGATCCGAGCGGACGTGCCATCGGACTGGAGGAAAAACCCCGCGTGGCGCGCTCGCACTACGCCGTGACCGGCCTGTACTTTTATGATCGAGAGTGCGTGCAGATTGCACGCTCCCTCAGGCCCTCTGCACGCGGCGAACTCGAGATTACTGACGTAAATCGTGCCTACCTCGAGAGCGGTCAGCTCAAGGTGGAAGTGTTGGGACGTGGCGTGGCATGGCTCGACACGGGCACGCACGCATCGCTGCTGGCGGCCGCCAACTTCGTCGAAACCATTGAAGCACGTCAGGGACTCAAAGTGTGTTGCCCTGAGGAGATTGCCTTCCGTCAGGGCTTCATAACTCGCGAGCAGCTGGGCGTTCTCGCCCGCGCTCTCGGCAAGTCCGGTTACGGCGCCTATCTGGAGACAGTGCTGAGCGAGCGCGTATTCTGATGCGAAGCAGCCCGCTGTCGCTCGCCGGGGTGATGTTGATCGAGCACACCCAGTTCGCCGACCCGCGTGGCGCATTTTTCGAGAGCTGGAATGCGCGTGACTTCGCAGCCGCCGGCATCGATGCGCAGTTCGTGCAGGAAAACGTGAGCGTCTCGCGCCGCTATGTGCTGCGTGGACTCCATTACCAAGTGAGCCAGGTGCAGGGAAAGCTGATCCGGGTGCTGGCAGGAAGGATCTTCGATGTGGTGGTCGATTTGCGGCGGTCGTCGGCGAGCTTTGGCCAAAGCGTGGCAGTGACCCTGGCAGCGGAGACGGCGCGCTCGCTATGGGTGCCCCCCGGCTTTGCGCACGGATTCCTCGCGCTCGCCGATGACACTCAGGTTCAGTACAAAGTCACAGACTTCTGGGCGCCGCCCGCAGAACGCACTCTGGCATGGGATGATCCGGCGCTCGCAGTGCGCTGGCCGCTACCGGCAGGAACGGTTCCGGTCATGTCAGAGAAGGACCGTCAGGGCAAAACGCTGGCGCAAGCCGAGACTTTTCCGTGAAGGTGCTCATCACGGGTGCCGGCGGCCAGCTCGGACGTGCACTGCTGGCATCAGCTCCTGCGCACATCACCGTGCAAAGCGTCAGCCATCAACAGCTGGACATCGCCGACGCTGCCGCGGTGGACTCTATGCTGCAGGATTTTCTGCCCGCCGTGATCATCAATGCCGCAGCCTTCACGCGGGTCGACGATGCCGAAGCGAAGCCCGAGGCCGCCGCACGTGCCAATGCCACAGGGCCGGCCGTCTTGGCTGCGGCCTGTCGGTCGCGCGGCGTGCGCCTTACCCACGTATCCACAGATTATGTATTTGACGGCGAGCAGAGTCGACCGTATGCACCCGACGCTCCCCCAAACCCTCTGAATGTTTACGGCAAGACCAAACTCGAGGGGGAACTCGCCGTTACCCGAGCACTCTCGGCGCACAGCACGGTGGTCCGCACGTCGTGGGTGTATGCGGCTAATGGCCGTAACTTTTTCACGACGATGCTCAATCTCATGAGAAGCCGCTCGCGACTGACCGTCGTGTGCGATCAGATCGGCGCCCCCACGAGCGCCGCGGGGCTGGCGCCGGTGCTGTGGGCTTTGAGCCTCAGCGAGCTGTCTGGGACCTACAACTGGTGTGATTCGGGCGTTGCCAGCTGGTACGACTTTGCAGTCGCCATTGCCGAGGACGCAGTCGCACTGGGCGTGCTCGCCTCGATGCCGGAGGTTCTGCCAATCGCGAGCGTCGACTACCCCACGGCTGCGTGCCGGCCTCCCTACACTCTACTTGACAAGCGCGACACCGAACGTTTGCTCGGCGTAACAGCGCCGCACTGGCGCAGTGCGCTGCGCGAGGCGTTGCGGGAAGTCGTGTCCACGGGGGGGCTGCCGTGAGACGACTACTGGTTACCGGCGGCGCCGGATTCATTGGTGCCAACTTCTGCCACTACTGGAGCGCGGCCTATCCCTCTGATCGGCTCGTGATCCTGGATGCGCTCACGTACGCAGGTAATGTGGCGAGCATCGAGGCGCTCATCAAAACGGCGCGCGCCCGCTTTGTGCACGGCGACATCGGCGACCGCGACACGGTCCTAGCGCTTCTCACGGATGAATGCATTGACACCGTCGTAAACTTTGCCGCCGAGTCGCACGTCGATCGATCGATCGAGGACCCTCAGAGCTTCTTCAAGACTAACGTCATGGGCACTCAGGTGCTGCTCGAAGCGGTGCGCAGCGCCTGGCGCGGAGGCACGCAAGCGGGCCGCCGATTCCATCACGTGTCGACGGATGAGGTGTACGGCTCACTCGGTGCTGCTGATGCCGCCTTCACCGAGAGCACCCCCTACGCGCCAAACTCGCCCTATGCGGCCAGTAAAGCCGCGGCCGACCACCTCGTACGTGCATATGTGCATACGTTTGGCTTAACGTGCAGCATCAGCAACTGTTCGAACAACTACGGTCCCTACCAGTTTCCCGAGAAACTTCTGCCGCTGTGCATCTTGAACATTCTCGACGGACGCCCTTTACCGATCTACGGCGACGGTCTGCAGATCCGCGACTGGCTCCACGTCCACGACCACTGCCGGGCGATCGACCTCATTCTGCAAGCCGCGCCCGCCGGTGAAACCTGGAACGTCGGTGGCGGCTCTGCGGAACCCAACATCCGGGTCGTCGAAACAGTCTGCGACCTAATCGACGACCGCTTCCGACAGCGCCCCGAACTTAGCACTCACTTCCCGCACAGCGCGCCGGCGCAAGGCCGCCCCTCGCGCACCCTGATACAAAACGTGCGCGACCGGCCGGGCCACGACCGCCGCTACGCCGTTAACGCCAGCAAGATCGCCCGCCTGGGGTTTGCGCCGCAAACTTCACTGGCGACCGGCTTGGCGGCGACGGTGCATTGGTATCTTCAGAACGAGAGCTGGTGGCGCAGCATCGTCAGCGGCGAATACCGCGGGTGGTACGCAAGACAGTACACCGGCGCTCGCTGATGCGCCGAAGGCCCGCGGCGGTGCGTCTGGCCGCCGGCTCATTCACCGTCAATCGCGGGCAGGAAGATGCGGCGGATGCGCCGGGTGGTCGAGCCGGTCACGTGATTGTTGTCAAAGTACGCCGGACTCGCCTCGGCCCACGCGCTGCAGGTCTGGGCATCGCAGAACAACTCGTGCGTGCTCAGGATAGAAGCATCGCCATCAGCGGCGGCACGTCTCAGCGTCTCCGTGGCGTTTCGCTCACGACGCTCAACTTCGGCTAACGGCACCACACCGAAGCGACCAATGGCCTCGCTCGCGCTGGCATGACCGCTGCGGACGATCTGGAATAGTTTGCGGCTCGAGAAGTCAGGAATTTCTGGCAGTTGCTGCAACAGATAGACGCTATAGCCCCTGGCGCGCAGCCAGTGCACGGTGTCATAAACGGCCTGCGCGACCGTCGCAGCTTGGCTGCCGGTCGCGGCGCTTCCCGGTAGCGGATCAATCCGGATCAAGTTCTGACGATCAACGCCGATGCCGCCGCCCTCGGTGTAGTAAGCCCAGCGCCCGATGAGCAAGATCTTCTTGATGGAAGTGCGCTGCCCGAGCAGCACTTTGACGGCGGCGGTTTGGGTCGCGCATTCGCGGTCGCCGCGCGGACCCGAGGCGCTCTCGTGCTTGCGGATGTCGAACGCGGGCAAGCATCCGCCCGCAAAGATCACCAGCCCGCTGAGGCCCTTCTCAGTAGCCAGCTGATCGATGCCGTCGCGCATCGCGCGTGCGTGCGAATCGCCCCACACCAGGAAGGTCGGCGGCACATTCTGCTTCCCGACCTGACAGTAATTCACGCCGGGCAAGCTGCTGTTGTCTGGCTTCCAGCAACGGTCCCAGTCTTCGAGAAAATCGTTCGCCGCATTGGCGATGGCGCGGGTCTGCGGTGCAAGCCGCCCCGGGAAGCCGTCCGACCGATAGGCGCTGTAGCCGAGACCTGCGAGGAGCAGAGAACCCATCAGGGCAGTGCCGAACACCAGCGAAGGCGCGCGCAGCCGACTGTTTCGCACCGGCTGCTCTATAAAGCGCCAGCTGAGTGCCCCGAGGACGAAGCTCAGCAGCAGCGCCACACCGCGGCCGGCCCAGCCGATGTCGTTGGCCTCGTAGTAATTCATGAACACGAACACGGGCCAGTGCCACAAGTACAACGAATACGACATACGGCCGATCGTCACGGGAATCGCCGCCGACAGGACTCGCTGAGGCAAAGCGACAGCGCCCCGTCGCCCCACCCACAGCAGCCAGGCAGTGCTCAGACAGCAGGGAAGCGCCGCGAGACCCGGGAAGGGTGTGTTATCGCTGTACAGCAGCATCGGCAAGAGCAGCGGCAGCAGCGACAGCCACGTGAGCGTGCGGCTGAGACGTGCGGGAAAGGGGCTATCCTGCAATTGCGGCAGAGCCACCGCGGCGCCCAGCAGCAGCTCCCAACCGCGCGACGACAGCGAGTAGAAGGATGCCGCAGGGTCTACACTGAGGAGGTACTGCGAGTAGGCGAACGAGGCGAGACCCGCAGCGGCGAGCGCGGCCGGCATCCATCGCCGTCCCAGCCGCACCACCAGGCGCATGAACAGCGGAAAGCAGATATAAAACTGTTCCTCTACGCTCAGCGACCAGGTGTGCAACAGGGGTTTCGCATCTCGCGCCGCATCGAAATACCCGGCCTCCTTGTAGAAGAGGCGGTTGGTCAGAAAGACCGTTGCCGCCACCAGACTCTTGCCTTGGGCTTTGAAATCGGCCGGCAGCAGCAGCCACCACCCCAGAGGCACGCTCACAAGACACATCACGAAGAAAGCGGCAAATAGACGCTTAACGCGTCTTACGTAGAACTGTGTGTAGCTGAAAGTGCCTTGGTGAGTCTCATTGATGATGATCCCGCCTATCAGATAGCCGGAAATCACGAAAAAAATATCGACCCCGACAAAGCCTCCGCCGAGGCTCCGCGTTAGGTGATAGAAAATCACGCCCAACACGGCAATCGCACGTAAGCCGTCAATATCGGGCCGATAGCGCATTCCGCTGGCGTGCGGGAGATTCCCCTGACCCAATGCGCGCAGCGCGCCCGCGCTCGCGTGAGCGCTGCCGATCACCAATCGCGCCTCGCTACCCGAAACCGGCAAGCCGACATGGTGGCATTACGACAGGATTGCTCCCCGCCGTCCAGCCGCCTGGCAACATCATCCGCATGGTGGCAACACACCGGCGACGCGAGCCGTGCTGATGACTCGGGCGCGGCTGTAGGTGCCCGCGCGCCGATTCAACAGAATCGCGACGTGCTTCCATCGGTGGCTTCGAACCTGCATTAATGCCAAGATCGCCGCGCGGAAGGACGCTGCGGGGACGGTGCATGCAGGATTTGTCGGGCCAGACGGTGATCATTACAGGCGCGGGCGCCGGGATCGGCAGAGCGCTGGCCGTCGGCTTTGTGGACCGCGGAGCGCATGTGGTTGCGATCGGTCGCAGCGCGCCGGGATTGGAGCAGACTCGCCAACTCTGCGCTGGTCGCGGTACGAGTGAAGCACATGTGGCGGACGTCACCGAGGCGGCGACGCTGGAACGGCTTTTCGGGACGGTGGTCGGCGAACGCGGCGGCATCGACCTGCTGATTAACAACGCCGCGGTTTACCCGCGCGCGATGCTCCACGAGATGAGTATCGAATCCTGGACGCAGGGTGTCGCGACGAACTTGAACGGCGTTGCCCACGCCTGCCGGGCGGCGGTGCGGGTTTTCCCCGTCGGCCGCGCGGCAGTAATTCTCAATGTCGGCAGCTTCGCACATCTCGGCCCGGAGCCGGCGAGCACGCTGTACTGCGCGACCAAGGCAGCCGTCGGCGCGTTCACGCGCGCGCTGGCGGTCGAGCTCTCGGCGGCCGGATCCGCCTTGATCGTCAACGAGTGGATTCCGGGCAGATACCAGACACGCATGAGTGGACATACCGGCGACGACCCGGCGCTGGCTTTTGAACGGCTGCTGGCCACGTGGCAGGCGTCGAAGCAAGGCCCAGGCGGACGCACTTTCCAGGGCGCCAGCGAGGTCTTGCCGCCGCGATCGCTGCGATCACGTGTCAAGTCATGGTTCATCCGCAGCCGCGACTGAGTCGAGTACCGTGCTCATGGAAAACGCCTCGCACGCGGCATCGCGCGAATGGGATGTCGTGGTCATCGGCACCGGCGTCGGCGGCAGTACAGTCGGCTGGGAACTGGCATCGCGCGGACTGAGCGTACTGTTTCTGGAGAAAGGCGCGCGCGTTACGTCGAATGCCGACGTCAGCGAGCTCGCCATGCCGCAAGAGCGCCTGGCACGCGGCTGGTGGCCGCATCCGCTCAGTCGCCAGCGATCCCAGGGTAATTCCGAGCGCTTCTTTGCACCGCTGGGCTGCGCATTAGGTGGCTCGTCGATTTACTACGCTGCGGCACTGGAACGTTTGGCGGCCTCCGACTTTGATGCGCTTCAGACGACGCACGAGCAGGTACCCGCGTGGCCCGTGACGTTCGCGGAGTTCGAACCGTTCTACGCCGCGGCCGAGTCACTCTATGGCATTTGCCCCACAGCGAGCGCGGCGAACGGCCCACGGCTCAGCGAGTGGGACCTCGCGCTTATGGACACCCTGCGCCGCAATGGTTTGCGACCGGAACGACTGAAGGTTGCAATGCGCTACGATGAGCAGTGCGAGGAATGTATCGGTAGGGTGTGCCTCAGAGGCTGCAAGGCGGACTGCCGCACTGTCTGCGTGGAGCCGGCGTTGCGTCAGGCACGCTGCGCTGTCCTGGAGCACTGCGACGTGCAATCTCTTGAAGCGGATGCAACCCGAGTGCGCGCGGTGCGCGCTCGCTATCGGGACGAGCTGATTGAACTGCGCGCCCGAGTTTTCGTGCTGTCGGCCGGCGCCTATCATTCACCGCAGCTGCTGCTGCGCTCGGGCGGTGCCGAGTGGCCGCGCGGGTTAGCGAACCGCTCCGACCAGGTCGGGCGAAACCTGATGTTTCACACTGCCGACATCTACGCCGTGTGGGCGCCGCGCCGACTTAACCGGCACGGGCGCCAGAAGAAATCTCTGTCGGTACGCGACTTCTATCTGCACGAGGGCCGCCGCCTTGGTTATGTGCAGAGCATGGGCCTGGACGCGGGACGAGGTGCCGTAGCCACGTACCTCAAGGATTTGCTGCGTCGCCATGGCTTGCGTAACGAGTTGTTGCTGAAGGTGCTGGTGAAGTTGCCTGCCCACATCGGGGCCGCGCTGCTGGGCGATGCCGGTGTGTTTGCAGCCATGAGCGAGGATGATCCCAGCCCGGAGAACCGCGTCGTTCTTGATCCGAAGGAGCCGGATGGCGCGACGTTCAGCTACGCGATCACCGATGATCTGCGTCGCCGTGCGGATGAGTTGTACAAGCTATTTGCCCGCCATGTGCGGCCCTGGCGGTTGGTTCGCCTGTCCCCAAATCTCACCATGAACTACGGACACCCCTGCGGCACCTGTAGATTCGGCGACAACCCCGCCGCCAGCGTCCTCGACCGCAACTGCAGGGCACACGACTTGGAAAATCTATACGTGCTCGATGCGTCATTCATGCCGCGCAGCGGTGCGATCAATCCGAGCCTGACTATCGCCGCCAACTCGCTGCGGGTTGCGCCGCTGATTGCGCAGCAGCTGGCGCGAGCGCCGGCCGCCCCCGCGCGCCGCCAAGCTGCGACCACCTCCGCACCGAATCGCAGGATCCCGTGAAGCGCAGAGTCCCCTCCGGTGCTGCGACAGCCCCCGAGACCGTGCCGGTATTGCGGCTGATCACCAGTGCGGCGCAGAAGATTCACGGCGGTTCTTCGCCGACAGCGCTCAAAAGAAGGGCGTTCTTCATTTGCCGCGCTCTCAGATACCGCCCGCTGCTGCAGCAGTTTTGGGCGCGGCTGATGAATGCGTCACGGGATGGGCGACTTCCAGTAACTGCCGAGGTTCTGGGCGTAACCGAGTGGCCCTACCTGAATAATGCCTGGGGAGTTGCCGAGCGATTGGATCGCATTGCAACTCACTACGAACTGCTCGCCTCGACCTCGAACACGTTGCTCGGCCTGGACCGGCGCACTGCAGTGCGGTTGCTGGATCTGTCGAGATTCTCGACGCACTGCGAAATCATAATTGACCGGCCACTGTGGTTTAAGCGCGAAGGCGAGTTGGTGCTGAATCTGTTCAGGGAAACTATCAGGGTTGCCTCGCTGGCATTCATCTTGGGCACGCAGAATGGCGCGCCGGCGATCTTCATCGGCGCAATTCAGGGAGTCAACAGAGCGGTTTCCAGTGAGGAGTCTCTGGAAATATTCAGAGACCTGACCAAGGACTTCGAGGGCGTGCGGCCGAGGAGTCTGCTGTTGGATATTCTCAGGATGATCGCTGCTGAATTGCAGGTGAAGACGTTGTTGGCTGTGGCCGATGAGAACCGCCATCATCGCCACAAGTATTTTGGCGCCGGCGAGCAGAGCAAACTGGCCGCTAACTACAACGAGATATGGAGCGAGCACGGTGGCTCGCCGAGCGCCGTGCCTACGTTTTACGAGCTGCCGGTACAACAACCGCGCAAAGAGCTGGCTGACGTACCCACGAAGAAGCGGGCGATGTACCGGCGGCGCTACGCAATGTTGGCGGAGATCGAAGCAGAGGTATCGAATACCATCAGGGAATCGATCGCAGCGAGCTCAGCCGCGAACCCTACGCGACCCCTGGGCGCTTGAACAGCTCATCGCTCAGCACCTCCTGCAGCTCCGCCCTCGATGCGCTGCGGCTGAAGGTATGATCGGCGTTATCGATGATATGCATGCGGAAGCGATCGCCGAGACGGCGCACGGTCGATCCGGCCTGCATCCTCAACAGATCGATCCCCGGTTCGCCGTGCGAAAAAACCATGATGGTGTGGATACCGCGCTCCGCTATGCGCTGCAGCTCCCAGCCCAGATCGTTACTAAGGTGGATATTCAGACGGCGCAGGAACTCACGTACCGCAACGGTTAACGACAAGGTGAGACGCAGCATCACCCGCCTGGCAATCCGCCCAACGTCAGCCTTACCGGTCAACAGCTTCTTCCAATGCTGCCAGGAACGCAGACGCTGTTTGTATACGCTGCCGGTCTGCACGACCTGCGCCGGATGAATGTCCTCAAGCGCCGTACCTTGACGCCACCAGAAGGTCTCTGGGTTGACGAGGAGTATGCGGTTCATTGGGACGGCATTAGCCGCGGCCTGAAGCGCGTGGTAGGCGCCAGAGCAAAGACCGGCGACCGTAACGTCGCCGGCCCGATAGCGATCACGCATGAAGTTTGTGGCCGCACGAATATCATCGATGGCGCCCGGCGGGAAGACTTCGTTGTCTGGCCGATCCGGCCGGCGGCCGCTGTCGCCAAGACCGGCCAGATCCATGCGCAGCACTACATAACCGCGCTGCGCCCAGGCGCGCGCCAGTGACACATACATGCGACCGGTGGCGATGTGATAGTCCGCGCCGGCGTTCACAAAAATGACGGCACGCCGTCGATGCTCATCCTGGCGGGGCTCGGTGACGATCCCGAATAGCTTTGCCTCGCTGCCGAATTTCACTGGCCTTTCGATCAGTGCCGCGTCTGGCGATTGGTCCTTGTCGCGAATCGACAGCGTCGACTCGGATATCGCGAAGTCGCTGTCCGTGGCAGACAGCTCGGCGGTCACAGCGCTCGCTGGCTGCGCAGGCAGCAGCCGCGCGAGCCATTCACGCACTAAGGCGATCATCTCGTGCGGAATGCTGGTGTACTGCGGCGGAGTCAACATCATCTTGGCGAAACCCGGTAGTACCGCATACTCGACCTGCGGTCCCGGTTTGGGTATCGCCTCGGCCCACTTACGTGCTGTAGGTACATCGTCCCTATCAATGATCAGCACCTGAGAGACGGCCGGCGCGCCGCACGCCGCTAGATCTGTACGCGACAACTGTGCGGCGGTTGCTGCCGAGACGCAGTGGCCGGCGACCTCCATCGAGCCGTCGGCCGAGATTGCCCGACCACTTGCCGGTGCGCTACCAGGACCGGCGGCGCTCAAAGTAAGGGCAGCCGCCAGCGAAGTGGTCCGCATCTCGCCCAGGTAGCGGCGGCCGCTGACGACCGGCGCAACGAGAATGAGGCAGTCCACGGCGCCGGCACGCTGCGCGACGAGTGTCGCTAGCATTGCCCCGAGTCTGAAGCCGAGCAGGCACACCCGTCTGACACCGGTGCGACGACGCAACTCGTCAACCGCCGTGATTATGTCGCGACACCACTGCTCGAGCTGGTCTGCTTCGGGCGCCAAATCGGCGGAATCGCCGCTGCCCGAATAGTCGAACCTGAGCGTCGGCACCCCCGCCGACGCCGCCATTTCGGCAAATGCCCGCAAGCTTCGGTGGGCGCAAATCGCCTCGTAGCCAAATGGTTTGCAGATCACCAGCCCCAGCTCGGCAGCTGCCTCAAGGGGCGGCTGATGCAGCCAGGCAAATAGCCTCGGGTCGTTCGCGGGAAAGTACAGCGTATGGTTCATGAAGCGCGTGGAGGAACAAGGGATTGCGGCATCGGAATCGGAATTCGCTGCGCCCAGCCGGCAGGCCGTGAGCTGGGAAGCGCTGCTCTATATTGTTCTCGTAAGCAAGTATCATTAGCCCACAAAGAGCCGCATGCGGCAACGAACCGTATCACACTCAAGAGCGCCCACCGCTGCCGGCATTGCGCTCGCAGAGGTCCATACTTGCCTACGAATAAGTATCCGCTACCTCCGGCGGCACTTGCAAAATGTCTCGCCGGCACATTGCCGGGCCGCCCGTGGCGCCGTCGGCCGTGAGGAAGTGTTCCGAGCGCAGACACGCGGATGCTGCCGCCCTTACGCCATCCGGGTGCGGGGGGTGCACTGAGTGGTGAAGCGGCGCATCGTCAGCTTTCTCAAGGGAGACCTGTTTGCCACCGCAGCAAGCTTTGCGGCGCAGGTGGTCATCAGGCTCGGCGCCAGCCTGATTCTGACGCGCGTTCTGAAGCCGGAGGCGTACGGCGTCGTAACCATAGTGTCCTCGATCGGCGTCATCGTCGGACTGCTAGCCGACATCGCCGTTACTACATCTCTCGTGCGACATGAGCGCGGTGATGATCCGGTCTATCTGAATACGGCCTGGACCCTGCGGCTGGGACGCGCACTGCTCAACACAGTCCTCATGTACTGCGCAGCGCCGCTCATTGCCGCACTCTATCGGACGCCGGAGCTCACCTTTCCGTTACGAGTGTATTCGCCATGGTTCCTCATCTGGGCGCTGGAGTCGATGTCGTTTCCGCTGGCCATCCGGCGTCGGAACTCGCGGGTCATCGTCTATTCGGAGTTGGTGGCCAATACCGCGGCGACGGCCTTCACCCTGCTGTATTGCTATTCCACGCACGACTACATGGGAATGGTCTATGGCATTCTCGTGAACCGCCTGCTGCTCACCGTGTTCAGCTATGGATTCTACCGGGACGTGAGACCCAGGCTGACGTTCGACCGCGAGGCGGCACGCGCACTCTTGCATTTTACGCGCTACGCCGTTCCTTCCAGTTTACTCACCCTGGCGCTGAACCAGTTCGACAAGATCGTGTTGCTGCGACTGTTCAACCTCAATCTTCTGGGGGTATACGGCCTCGCCGCGAACATCGCATCGCCCATCGAAGGACTCACCAACAAGGTCAGCCAGCTGGTGCTGTATCCACGCTGTGCTCACGAATTCCGCACCGCTGCGAACACATTTGCACTGCGCTACTACACCCGCAACGTCGCCGTGTTCATCAGCATCCTGGCTCTGCCCGCGGTTGTCGGCGGCGCCTCGCAGCTCCTCGTGGGGGTGCTCTACGACCCGCGCTATGCCCAGGCGGGCATGATCCTGCAAGCGTTCATGGTGCGCGCGGCGCTGTTCGCTCTGTCCACTCCGGCGGAAAGCATGCTGATAGCGTCCGGCGAGCTGCAGGTGCAACTGAACGGCAACCTGTTCCGTGCCGCATCGATGATCGTCGGGATGGTAGCAGGATACTTCCTGGCTGGATTCATGGGCTTCGTCTACGGAGCGGTGCTGAGCGGCCTGCCGCCTCTGCTCTATTTGTGGTGGCTGCAGCGAAGAAAGGGATACTTCAATCTGAGGTACGAGTTGTATAAGGTGACTTGCCTGCTGGTGATTGCCGGACTGTCATTTCTGGCAAGCAACCTGTTGCTGAGCTGGCTGCCGGAACACCATAGTCTGCGGAGCATCTGGAAACACCGATGAGCCAGGGATTGCGTATCGCCGCCATTATCGTCACGTACAAGACCGCGCTCCTTACAATCGAAGCCTTGCGGTCGCTGGCAAACGAACGTGCCACACCGGGGCTCAACATCCGGGCCATCGTGGTCGATAACTCCTCAGAGGACTTGTCCGTGATCGCACCGGCGGTCGCGGCCCATGGCTGGTCAGGTTGGGTGACGCTGGTGACCTCGCCACGCAATGGCGGTTATGCCTACGGCAACAACCTCGGCGTGCGGCACGCATACCAGGACGGCACGCCCGATTACATCTACCTGCTCAACCCTGATGCGCGCGTGCGGCCGGGCGCGATTGGCGCGCTCGTCAACTTCCTGGAGTCTCGGCCGGACGTGGGCATCGCGGGCAGCAGCTTCGAGACCGGCGAAGGCGCAGACTGGCCGATCGCGTTTCGCTTCCCCACCATCTGGAGCGAGCTCGACACAGGATTACAGCTCGGGCTAGTGACAGGGCTCCTGAGGCGCTGGGTCGTCGCCCGCACCATGAGCAAGACGGTTCAACCGATCGATTGGATATGCGGCGCTTCGATGCTGATCCGCTTGCCGGTGTTTACCGCCATCGGTGGCTTCGATGAGAACTACTTCCTGTATTTCGAAGAGACGGATTTCTGCTATCGGGCCAGAAAAGCCGGCTTCTCCACCTGGTACGTGCCGGAAAGTCGCGTCATGCACATCGGCGGACAAAGCACGGCGGTGACGAGCCCTGAAGCGGGTTCGCGGCGCAAGCCGCCCTACTGGTTCGCATCGCGTCGACGCTACTTTGCCGTCACGTTCGGCGTGTGGCACGCCGCGCTCATCGATGTGGTCGCCGTTCTGGCCAACGCGCTCGGCCTATTGAAGAGTCTGACGCTCGGACGCAGACGAAGCGCCGTTTCGCACTACACTCGTGATCTCATGCGTTACAGCGTGATCCGGCCGGGAAACCGGGATTTTCCCGCGGTCCGCGGCTTCACCCCGCCCACATGACCGCTCGGACGCCCGCAAGCCAGGCGCGGCCGTGAGCGTCAGCGTCGCGCTCCCTCAACGTCAGCGCGTCTGTCATTGCGCTCGACGGTTCCGGCGCAGCCCGGCCACCAGCAGGGATTGACGGCGATGAATCCCTGGATGGCCTGCCACTTTGGAGGAGCGCTGCTGAGCGGAATGGTTGTCTGCATGATCGATTCCAGCGCACCCCACGACCCCGAGTCATCGGCTGCGGAGATGTCGTTGTAGAGCAGCATCAGCTGACCGCCACTCGCCTTCCATTGGCTGAGATAGGTCGCATAGGCCGCCCGCATGCGCGGATCCCGGTTGGCCGCGAAATACAGGTTGTTGAGAGCCACTGAGCCATTCGCGAAGGACTGACCGCTCTCGTAGGCGATCAGCGGCAGCTTGTAGGCGACGAGCACAGCCCGGTATGCGGCTTCCCACTGTGCCGCCTGGCCGAGACTGCCGCTTGCCGGAATGCTCGGATCATTCTGCGAATACAGGGACTGGAACAGAGAGCCGAGACCGCTATCCGGCCGAGATGTCCACGCGGCTGGCACCTTGAATCCGAAGTAAGGAGCGATTGCGACCGCGTTAATGTTGTGGGCGGCGCATGGCGCGCCGCGCCAGTATCGGCACGTCAAGGCCTCGGTCGCGTCCTGAGTATTGGACGCCTGGGCGGCGAGTACGCAAACTATTCGGCCCGCGTCGGCTCCCCAGACGGCCTTCCAGGCATCACACATCTGCGCCACCCGCATACCGTACCAATTGCGATTCCATTCATAGCCACCCCCTCCTCCCGGTTGACCCGACCATAGCGTCCGTCCCTGGCTCACCGCGTAGTCGTATTGGGGAAAGATGCCATTCCACACTTCGTTGCTGAGTTCCACGTAGACTTTCTGACCCGACCGCAATTGCGCATGCACCAGTGTTGCCATTTCCCTGAAGTAGTTGTCGTCGGCCTGGTGGGGCAGGTTCAGCCATGGGTCTGCCGAAAGCGCATTGGCGAGCTGGACTGCCGTTTCGATGGGAACCCCTTTGGCGCTGCCCCAGAACACATTGGAGGGGACCGGGCGGCTTGCCCAGGACGAAAGCGGGCTACCGTTGGTTGCGAACCAGTCCATGAAGCGTAGGGCGCGAAAGTTTCGCAGCAGACCGAGAAATGCCGGATTGAACAGCTGACCGCCGGCCAATGCTGCGGCATTTTCTGCTTTTACCACGCGGATATTGCGCAGGTAATTGCCGTTGTGCTTCGGATCGGTTGCCATGATGCGAAGGTCGATGCCGGCGGGGCTCGCATGCGCGATGTTGATTTCATCGCGCCCCGCAGAGTGGCTCACCAGGCTGGCATCGAACCCATAGCTTAGAGTTCCTTGGCCGTCGTAGAGCACCAGATAGCGGCCAGTCGGATAATAGCCATTCACCGTGGCGCTCAGATGAAACAACAGCACCACACCTAGCGAGGTGAATCGCTGTGGGTTTGGCTCGTTGACTGCCGTCAAGGATTTGGGCCAGCCATCGGAATCCAAGTCGAGGTACTGTTGCTCGTTGGTATCCCAGGTGTCATCGGATTTTGCGTGGGTGATCCACTGTTTGGGCATGTGCATGAGATCGAGAAATGGCACTTCAGTGGAGTAATACGCGACCCTTGCCAGGTTGATACCCAGCGGCGACTGCGAATTACCGCTGCTTGCTGCCTGTGCGTGCGCGCCGCTCGGCCCGAGTGTCAGGACCAGTATCAGCGTAGCGAGGGCGAGCATGTGACCAAGACTGACGCGCATCGTATGCTCCCGCAGTAGTCGCGATCGCCAGCGCACGGACGCCTGTCAGCGCTCGCGCTAGTGCGGCCGCATTGCAAGTGGTTTTGCCGGCTCGCTTACGCCGTGAGCTGGCGCCAGGTTGCGGTTCCGCAGTTGCACGTAAGCCGCCGCAAGACCTGCCAGGACATAGAACATCTTCCCATAGCCAAGAATGAAGCTGGAATCGCTGAGCATGAGCAGAGTACCCAATATACAGGCCACCAAACTCGCACCGAGCCGCGCTAGATCGGGATCCGCCGCCGCCGTCTCCCGGATGATTCGATAAGCTCTGACAAGGCCCAGAAGCACGAAGCCGATGAAGCAGAACAAGCCAACCAAGCCATAAGAAAGCGCAACGTCAGCGTAGGTGTTAACGAGATCGACGATGCCCTCACCTTGTCGCAGATCCTCGAGCTTGAACTCCGCAAGTTGATCACCGAAAAAGGGGTGCTCGCTCACAAGCTCCCAGGCTCGGTCGAAGAGTCTTTCCCGGTAAGCGATGTTTGCACTATCCACGGAACCACCGAAGAACGGCAGCACACTGACGACCCGTTCCCCCAGTGGAGTCAAGCTCAACACTCCAAAAATGACCGCGACCCCCGCAGCAGCTTTGAAGGTGCGGGCAAAAGTCCCCGGACCAACGGCCATGAACGTCAGATACACAGCCACTGCACCCAACCATGGCCCGCGCGAATAGGCGGCGATCAACCCCAACCACAGGAGCAGCGTCACGGCGGAACGCGACCACTTCGAGCTCACGTAGGTCCGCAAATACAGCCAGAAGCCAAAGGCAATTGCCAGCAGATAACCCAGTGCCAGCGAATGTCCGGAGGAGGCCTCCGCTCGCAGCGCGCCCGCACGCTCCAGGTACATGCGGGTGTAGTTATCCGTCCAGCGTATCTGCAGGTCGGCGTACAACAGCCAGTGTCGAGCACTCTCGAATACCGCCACGAGCGCCATGATCGCGCAGCCAAGACAGAATGCTGCCATGGCGTCCCGGATCTTGCCGCGATCGGAGCACCCGCGACTGACCACAAAATACAGAGCGTACACATCGACCACGAATAGCAGCGCGCGCCTGAGAACGTTGGTCAGCGAGTCTTGGAGAATCTCGTGGTTCGGCAGGTCCGGAGGAATATACAGTGCGACCTGCAACACACCGAAGGCAAGCAGCAGCACATCCATAGCCTGTAGTCCGGCAATGCGCGTGCCGTCTTTGCTTCGTCGCAAATGCAGGGCAACTGGAATCAGAATGCAGAAGGACAGCAGCCGGTAAATGTCGAGATCGAACAGCTCATTGATTCCTATCACCGGAATGGCAACCGGCAGGGACGGGATCACATGCAGAAGTACCAGGTAAAGCGCAACGGGATTCGAATCTCTGCGCCGAGCCCAGATGAGCAGCGGGGCAGCTACTGCGACGAACAGCCAGAAATTCGGGCTGAGGAAGGCAACCACGGTCAACGCTAGCCACACGGCTCGTCGGCGCGAAAAATCCGCCTCGCTGGTAAAATGGCGCGCAATCGGCCTGGCAAAGTGAAATATCACCAGCGCGAGCGCCAGCACCACGGTCAGATCTTTGAGACTGTGCGGCATAGACAATCGCGCCAGGGCTCAAATGTGCTTCAGCGCTTTTTCGCGACCTTGCCCGCAATGGCTCGCTTGCGCTGCCAGCCGAAGTGTCGGTAAGGCATTCTGATCAAGCCTCGAAACCCTGCGGCAGGTTACGCGCGTGTGTCCTCGACCGCATCGCACGCCAGGGTGTACAGGCAAACCATCGCTCCGGCCAAATCTCGGCAATCAATCAAAGTGACGGGCGAGCTATCTCTGGGCGAGATATTGCAACAGAGTACGGCTATTGTCTTTCGCCAGCGCCAATCGACTCAACTGCAATCGGCCAATCTAGCTGAATCCCATCGTACGCGGCATTATCAGAATCATACTGAATGCTGCTGCCTAGTTCAAAGAGGGTCTCGGATGAAACTGAAAGCGTTGGATTTTCTGGCATGCCCGATTTGCAACGGGGACTTCGAACTTCGCGATTCGTCGTTCGTCACGCCGGTCGCATCGAGCGAAGCTTCGCCAGTGACCGGCTGTGTGACTTGTCACGCGCCCGCGGCGCAA
>DATHMN010000082.1:0-43157 GCA_035487135.1 Steroidobacteraceae bacterium
CGGCACCGAGACTGCCAGCGAGTTGAAGTCGGTGAGCCCGCGCGCGGCAATGTCAGCCCCCGAGACCGCGGTAATACTGATGGGAGTGTCCTGCACCGGGTCGGCGCGCTTTTCAGCCGTCACCACGATCTCCTCGAGCCCGCCGGAGTTGTTCTCCTGCGCGAGAACGCTACCGGCAAAACCGAGCGCGAAAGCTGCCGCAACTACCAGACGTGAGAGGTCGCTCGTGCTGCGAGTCATCTTGTACTCCCCTTTAAATGTCCACCGACGCAAGCTGACGAGGGCGAAACGCTGTCACCCAATATCGTACAGCAGTGGTTGCGCCGGCAATACACGCCGCGACACGGGAAAAAGCCCGGTGCACCGCAACGCGTCGCGCCAACGAGTCAGCACGTCTGCCATGGCGTGTCCGTTCAAGGCGCGCGACGCGCCGAAGCTATTCTCGGCGCAGACGCGACCACGCTTGGCCCCGGCGAGTGCTGTGGCGGCGCTCACCGCCGCCGGTCGAGGCCCGTCGTCGCCGCATGGCAAGCCATCGAAGCCACCGCCCAGCCTGCGAAAGGGGGCGGCGCCGGGCTGGCGGGGTGAGCTGCTCGGGCGGGAGGCGAGCGGGGCTGCCGCGCGCGCGGCGGCCGCTACAGAATGTAGCGGCTCAGGTCCTCGTCCTTGACGAGGGCTCCGAGGTGGTCATCGACGTATTTGGCGTCGATGGTGATCTGCGTCGCGCCGTTGGCGGCTGCCTGCTGCTCGCTCGCTTCGTAGGACACCGTCTCCAGCAGCCGCTCCATCACCGTGTGCAGACGACGCGCGCCGATGTTCTCGGTGCGCTCGTTGACGTCGAAGGCGATCTCGGCGATACGGCGCACGCCATCCGGCGCGAACTCCACCCGCACGCCCTCGGTCGCCATGAGCGCCTGGTACTGTGCGGTGAGCGAGGCGTCCGGCTCGGTGAGGATGCGCACGAAGTCGCCCACCTTGAGTGAGTCGAGCTCGACGCGGATGGGCAGGCGTCCCTGCAGCTCGGGGATCAGATCGGATGGCTTGGACATGCTGAACGCGCCCGAGGCGATGAACAGTACGTGATCGGTCTTGACCGGCCCGTACTTGGTGGCCACCGTCGAGCCCTCGACCAGCGGCAGCAGGTCGCGCTGCACGCCCTCGCGCGAGACGTCGGCACCGATGGTCTCCTGGCGACGCGTGACCTTGTCGATCTCGTCAATGAAGACAATGCCGTTCTGTTCGGCGTTGGCGAGGGCCTGGATCTTCAGCTCATCTTCGTTGATGAGCTTACCGGCCTCCTCGTCGGTGAGCAGTTTCAGCGCCTCGCGCACCTTCACCTTGCGGGTGCGGGTGCGGTTGCCGCCCAGATTCTGGAACATCGACTGCAACTGCTGCTGCATCTCCTCCATGCCGGGAGGCGCCATGATTTCGACCCCCGCCGCGTTGGAGCGCAACTCAATTTCGACGTCGCGCTCGTCCAGCTCGCGCTCGCGCAGCATCTTGCGGAATTTCTGCCGGGTCTCACCATCGCGTGCGCTCGCCGGCTCGTCGGTGGAGAAGCCCATCATGCGCGGCTTGGGTAGCAGCGTATCGAGCACGCGCTCCTCGGCGGCATCCAGTGCCCGCTCGCGCACCTTGGCCATCTCCTGCTCGCGCGTCATCTTCACGGCAACGTCCGCGAGCTCCTTGACGATCGACTCGACGTCGCGGCCGACGTAGCCCACCTCGGTGAATTTGGTGGCCTCGACCTTCACAAACGGCGCATTCGCCAGCTTGGCGAGGCGCCGCGCGATTTCGGTCTTGCCGACCCCGGTCGGACCGATCATGAGGATATTCTTCGGAGTGATTTCCTGGCGCAGCGGCTCGGGTACCTGCATGCGGCGCCAGCGGTTACGCAGTGCGATGGCCACGGCGCGCTTGGCCGCGTTCTGACCGATGATGTGCTTGTCCAGTTCCTGGACGATCTGGTGCGGGGTAAGGGATGACATCTTGCTTAGACCTGGACGCCTTTGGCGGCGCTCAGTTCCTCGATGAGGATGTTGCGGTTGGTGTAGATGCAGATGTCGGCGGCGATGTTGAGCGAGCGCTCGACGATGCTGCGCGCATCCAGCTGCGAGCCCTCGACCAGCGCGCGCGCCGCGGCAAGCGCGTACTGACCGCCGGAGCCGATGGCGGCCACGTCGTGATCAGGTTCGATGACATCGCCGTTGCCGGAGATCAGGAACAGTTTCTCCGGATCACCAACCAGCAGCAGCGCCTCGAGGCGCCGCAGATAGCGGTCCGAGCGCCAGTCCTTGGCGAGCTCGATCGCGGCCCGGGTGAGATTGCCGTATTTCTCGAGCTTGCCCTCGAAGCGCTCGAACAGCGTGAACGCATCGGCAGTGCCACCGGCAAAGCCGGCCAGCACCTTGTCATTGGCCAGACGGCGCACCTTGCGCGCGTTGCCCTTCATCACGGTATTGCCGAGAGTGACCTGGCCATCGCCGCCCAGGGCGATCGCCTGCTGGCGCCGTACGCCCAGGATGGTCGTACCGTGGGGATTGAAGCCTGCCTGTTCGCCCATTAAAAACTCAAGCCTTGCGGCGTGCCCGGGGGTGGGTAGCGTCGTAAATGCGGGCAAGGTGCTGGAAGTCAAGGTGGGTGTAGATCTGGGTCGTGGAGATGTCGGCGTGCCCGAGCAGCTCCTGCACGCCGCGCAGCTCGCCGCTCGATTCGAGCAGATGCGAGGCGAATGAGTGGCGGAACAGATGCGGATGCACGTGCACGCTGAGTCCCTGACGACGCGCCCACAGCGCCACACGATTCTGTACCGCACGCGCACCCAGACGCCGGCCGTTGCGGCCGACAAACAGGGCCTGCTGGTCGGGGCGCGCCAGGGCCGCACGCTGCTTGAGCCACTGCGTGAGCGCCGTCAGCGCCGCGCGTCCGACCGGCACGATGCGCGCTTTCTTGCCCTTACCGAGCACGCGCACCACGCGGTCCTTGAGATCGATGCTCGCGAGGTCGAGTCCGACCAGCTCCGCCAGGCGCAGGCCCGAGGAGTAGAGGAGCTCCATGAGCGCGCGGTCGCGCGTGCCAAGTGCATCGGCCGCGCGGATCTCGAGCAGCCGTGCCATCTGGTCGGCGTCCAGCGTCTTGGGCAGGCGCCGTGCGGCTTTGGGCGCGGCCACCCCCTGGGCGGGGTTGTGGCTGAGGCGTTGACCGCGGACGCGGCGTGCCGCCTCAGCGGGCGCCTCGCGCAGCATGAAGGCATAGAAGCTGCGCAGCGCGGACAGCCGCCGCTGGATACTGCGCGGGCCTAAGCCCTTGGCGTGCGAGTGCGCCGCGAAGGTCCGCACGTGCTGAGCGTCGAGCTTATTCCAGCTGCCGATGCCGCAGCGGTCGCAGAACTTCACCAGCTCGCTGAGGTCGTGCGCGTAGCTCTTATCGGTGTGCGCCGACAGCCGGCGCTCGGCGATGAGATAACGGCGGAAGCGGGCGACCCACTCGAGCGCCGCGGGAGTCATGCGCCGCCTCAGCCCGGCGTGGCGCTATGCAGCGAATCGGCGATCAGCTCCGCCAGGCGTGCGAGGAACTCGGTGCTCATGCCGGGATGAAAGCGGTCGCGGTCGGCACTGCCGAGCGCCAGCAGTCCGACTGAGCCCTTCTCGCCGAGTGGCACCAGCGCCACCGAGCCGAGTTCCAGGCCTTCGGGCCCGAACAGGAACTCGCGCTGTGAGTCACGCGCCTGGCCGCAGCGCGGCTTGCCGCTGGCGAACAGCGACTCGAATGACTTGAGGTTGGGATCCTGCGCCGGCACATTGCGCACGAAGCGCGGCGCGGCCGGGTCAACCGCGCCGCCGATCAGCACCAGCGCGGCGTGAAAAGCATCGAAGTCCTCGCGCAGACCCGCCTCGATGCGCGCGATCGCCTCGCTCTTGGGCACGGCGCGCAGCAGGCGCCGCGTGAAGCGGTGCAGGCGCTCGGACAGCGCATCGTTGGCACGCGCCACACTCACCAGTTCGGCGAGTTTGTGCTCGAGTCCCGCCTGCTTCTCGCGCAGCACCTCGATCTGGCGCTCGACCAGCGAGATGGTCGAGCCGCCGCGTGCATGCGGCAGGCGCAGCCGCGCCAGCACCGCCTGGTGGCGTTCGAAGAACTCGGGATTGCGCTGCAGATAGCTGGCGATGGATTCTTCTTCGCTGTCCGCCGCGGCCAGCCCGCGAGCCTCTCGTGTTGTCATGTGTTTCTAAACCTCGACGTGACCTGCAAAGGATATCTGCGTTGGGCCGGTGAGCCAGATGTGTTCCCCCATCCCTGCCCAGTTTACCCGCAACTCGCCGCCGCGTACGCCTACGCGTACTTCGGCATCCAGCAGTCCGCGCCGCCCGGCGACCGCCACCGCCGCGCAGGCGCCGGTACCGCAGCTGCGCGTCTCGCCGGCGCCGCGCTCGTACACCCGCAGGCGTATCTCGGCGCGCGAGACGATCTGCAGGAAGCCGGCGTTGACCCGCCGGGGAAAGCGTGGGTGCCGCTCGATCGCCGGCCCGAGGCTCTCCACCGGCGCCGCATCGACCGAGGGGACAGTCACCACGGCGTGCGGATTGCCGAGCGACACTGCGCCGATATCGACACTGCGGCCGGCCACATCGAGCGCATAGCTGTCCGCCTCGCGGGTGGCCTCGAACGGCAGCGAGCGCGGATCGAAATCCGGTACACCCATGTCGACCGAGACGCTCTGCCCCGCGACCCGGGCGCGGATGATGCCCGCCGGGCTGTCGAGCGTGACTGCGCCGGCCTGCGTCTGGCCGCGCTGGTGCAGGAGCGCGGCGATGCAGCGCGCACCATTGCCGCACTGCTCGACCTCGTCGCCGTCGCTGTTGAAGATGCGGTAGAACACCGTGGTGCCCGGCCGGCGCGGCGGCTCGAGCAGCAGTGCCTGATCGAAGCCGATGCCGGTGCGGCGGTCGGCGAGGCTGCGCATGCGCTGTGGCGTCAGCAGAGTGGAAACGGGCGGCGCATCGAACACGATGAAATCGTTGCCGACCCCGTGCATCTTCGTAAAATCGATGCGCATCGGGACTGGAGCATAGCCTAAACCCGCAGCCGGCAGGATGCGCGCGCCGCGCCGCCTCAGCGCCTCATTTGAGCGCCGCGCGCTCCTTGAAGAGGCAGCGGTCCATCACCGTGAAAATACCCGCCTGCACGGCGCGCTCGGCAGCGGCCTCGTCCACAACGCCCTCCTGCAGCCACAGCGCCGGCAGCTTCAGACGGATACAGTCGGCGACAATCCCCGCCACGTGTTCCGGCCGGCGGAATACGTCGACGATGTCGACGTGCTCATCCGGCCCCAGCACCTCGGGCAGCTGGTCGAGGGTTGCGATCGCCGGCTCGCCGAGGATCGATTCCGCGGCCGGCGTCACCGGGATGATGCGGTAGCCGAAGCGCTGCAGGGCGCGCGCCACACCGTGACTCGGGCGGGTGCGGTCCGCCGATAACCCCAACACGGCGATGATGCGGGTCGCGCGCAGCAGGCGCGCGATCTCCTCCGTGGTCGGGTTCACGAACATGGACGGCTCCTTGGCCTTCGCATTCCGGGACGTCTAGTCTAGCCGCTCATACTTACAGGATTGGGACAGTGAGCCAGGACGAGTACAGCGTACGGATCGAGCCGCATGGTCGCGCGCTCAAGGTGGGCGCCACGCAGCCGCTGCTCGAAGCCGCGCTCGGCGCCGGCCTCAACCTGCCGCACAGCTGCAAGTCCGGACACTGCGGCTCGTGCCGCGCACGGCTACTGAACGGCCAGATCCGCTATCCCCACGGACGGCCGCTGGGACTGACCGCCGCCGAAGAGCGCGAGGGTCTGGTGCTGCTGTGCCAGGCGCGCGCGCACTCCGATCTCAGCGTCGAGGCGCGACTGATCGCGAGCGTCACCGACGTCGAGATCAAGACACTGCCGTGCCGCATCGCCGCGCTGCATCCGCTCGCGCCCGATGTCATGCAGGTCCTGCTGCGGCTGCCGGCGGTGGAGCAGCTGCGCTTCCAGGCGGGCCAGTACCTCGACGTGCTGCTGCCCGGCGGGCGGCGGCGCAGTTTCTCCATCGCCAGTCCGCCGCACGATGCGGCGCTGCTCGAGCTGCACGTGCGCAGGGTGCAGGGCGGCGGCTTTACCGAGCGGCTGTTCGGAGCGGCCGCCGGAGAAAGCGCGCTCGGGGTCGGCTCGCTGCTGCGCATCGAGGGGCCGGTCGGTCAGTTCGTCTACCGCGCCGGCTCCGGCCCGGTGCTGATGGTCGCCGGCGGTACCGGCTTCGCGCCGCTCAAGTCGATGCTGCGCCAGGCACTCGAGCGCGACGCCGCCCGTCCCCTGCACCTCTACTGGGGCGCGCGCCAGCGACATGACGTGTACGCAGCAGCGCAGCTGCAGGAGTGGACCCAGCGCTACCCGCACTTCGCCTTTACCGCGGTACTGTCAGAGGCACCGGCAGAGGAGGCCGCCGCGCATCGTCAGGGCTTCGTGCACCAGGCGGTGCTGGCAGACCATCCGGACCTCGCTGCGCATGAGGTCTACGCGGCAGGGCCCCCCGCGATGATCGAGGCGATGCGCGCCGAGTTCCCACGCCACGGGTTGCCGCCGGCGCGCTTGTACTTCGATTCGTTCGACTACGCGCCGGATGTGCTGCGCGGAAACATCTCGCGGTAATCCGCGATGGCGGCGCCGATGACGGCAGCGGCCTGCGCGTAGCCGTAGCGGCCGGTGAGTGCGATGTTGGGCGGCTGGTCAGGAACCAGCTTGTAGGTTGAGAAATAGTGCTCGATGCGCTCCAGCAGCGCCGGCGGCAGGTCGCTCACCTCATGCGCGCTGCCCCAGACGTAGTCGCCCTCCAGCACCGCGATGATCTTATCGTCCGCCTCGCCGCGGTCGATGATCTTGAGGCCGCCGAGCACGCGGGCGCGCAACAACACTTCCGAGTGGTTGATGGGGCGTTCGCTGATCACGCAGATATCGAGCGGATCGCCGTCGCCGCGCGCACAGCCCGGCGCCAGCAGCCGGACGCGCTCGCCGCAGTAGGTCTGCGGAATGAAGCCGTAGAGTGCCGGCGGCTGCGAGGACGTGCGCTGCGGACGATCGACCCGCAGGTAGCCGCTCGCCTTGTCGACTTCGTACTTCATGAGATCGAACGGCGTGATCTCGATGTAGGCATTGACGGTACGCGGGGCATCCGCCCCCGGCTCCAGGCCGTGCCAGGGGTGGGGTCGCCAGGGTGAATAGGCGTAATCCGACACGCGCTGATTCTACGTCGAGCGAGCCGGGAATCGCCCCTGCTATTCTTGGCGCCCGGCCGACAGGCCCGCCGGGCTCGTTCAGGGGGAAGCGCGTGACCTACGCAGCGATTACCGGCTGGGGCAAATGCCTGCCACCGGCGGTGCTCACCAACCACGATCTGACCACGCTGTGCGACACCAGCGATGAATGGATCGTCAGCCGCACCGGCATCCGCGAACGGCGCATCTCGCACGTGCCGCTGGAGGATCTGGCCTACGTGGCCGCGGCGCGCGCACTGGCCGCCGCCGCACTGCCCGGTGAGCGCCTCGAGCTCATCGTCTTCGGCACCTGCAGCCACGAGGACCAGGTGCCGAACATGGCTTCCGCGATCCAGACCCGGCTGCAGGCACAGCCGGCGGCCGCCTTTGACATCAACACCGCCTGCACCAGTTTTCTCTACGGGCTGTCGACCGCCAGCGCGCTGATCCGCACCGGCGTGGTACGCAATGCGCTGGTGATCGGCGCGGAGCTCATCTCTGCGTTCATGGACTGGAGCGATCGCGACGTCGCAGTGCTGTTCGGCGACGGCGCTGCCGCAGTGGTGCTCGAGGCGAGCGAGCAGCCGCAGGGCGTGCTGGCGGAGAAGCTCGGCTGCTTCGGCGAAGCGCGCGAGACCCTGCGCGTGCAGGGCATGGGCGGCCGCTACGCCAACCGCGGGGTGCTGTACGGCGTGGTGCGCTGGCAGTTCGAGGGACAGGAGATCTTCAGGCGTGCGGTGCAGGGCATGGCCGGGGCGTGCGCGGAGGCCCTGCAACGCGTCGGATGCAGCGCCGCCGACGTCGACCTGCTGGTGCCGCACCAGGCCAACCTGCGCATCATCGACGCGGTGGCGCGCCGCGCGCAGGTGCCGGCCGAGCGCGTGTATATCAATATCGAGCGCTACGGCAACATGTCGGCGGCCACCGTGGCGGTCGCGCTGGTGGAGGCATTGGAGGAGCAGCGCGTGCGTGCGCACTCGCTGCTGCTGCTACCCGGCTTCGGCGCCGGTCTCACCTACTGTGCGCACCTCATCCGCTGGGGCGAGCGCACGACGCCACTGCAGCTATCGCCGGCGGCTCTGCCGCCGAGCGAGCGCACCGGGCTCGAGCTGGTACGCGACTGCCTGGCGCGCAAACTCCACTGGACGCAGCGCGACAGCAGCGCTACGCCGTGGGGCGCCGGCTAGCGCTTCGCGGCGCGTGCCGTCTTCTTCAGCTGCTTGGCCGGGTCCTTGGGGCGCGACTTGCCGAAAGAGCCGCGGTAGATCTTGCCGCGGCGTGTTCTTTGATCACCCTTACCCATGAACAGGACTCCTCGCGAGGTGCAATGAAAAAGGCCGGCCGGTGCATATGGCACGCGGCCGGCCTTGGCTAGCCGGGAAACTTACCAGCGCTTGGGAGCGCCGCCGCCACGGTTACCGCCGCCGCCGCCGCCGGTGCGCTCCTGAGCCTCGTTGACACGCAGCGGGCGTCCGCCCAGCTCCTTGCCATTGAGATTCTGGATCGCCCGCGAGGCATCGGCCCGCGACATCTCCACGAAACCAAAGCCACGCGGCCGGCCGGTATCGCGGTCGGTGATGATGCTCACCGACTCAACCGTGCCGTGCTGCGCAAACAGCTCACGAATCTCGGCATCGGTCGCCGAAAACGGTAGGTTGCCAACATAGATCTTCGTCATGCAATCAAACTCCTGAATTAACGTTAATAGCAGGAGCGCATGCCGAGAGTCTTGACGATCCGTCGGTGCACACACTGCCACCTGGTCGGGAACGATTCGGCTTTTCAGACTCGGAAGCCAACTCGCTTAGCAGAGGCGGGCGGCAGGCGGCAGGAAAGGGAAAGGTCACGATCCGGCGCGCAAGATACCGCATGCGGCCGGCGCGGCACAAGCCGGGCATTCCCCGTTGCGACCGACCCCGCATTGCCCGACGCAGCACCCGCCTCAGTGAGATTGGCGAGCGCCACGATCACTAGCGCCAGTGCGAGCGCCGCGAGCACGGCGCCAAGCGGTCGTCTGAAGATGAACATGACCGGCTCAAGGTAGCGGTTTTGGTCATCTCGAAAAACAGGCTAATCGCGAATTAATTGTCCTGGATTTACGTACAATCCGCAGATGGACCAGCTGCAATGCATGCGCAGTTTCGTACGGGTCGCCGACCTGCACTCCTTCACGCGCGCGGCGGATGCGCTCGGCCTGTCGCGCGCCGTCGTCAGTACCCACGTCGCCGAGCTCGAGCGCCATCTGCGGTGCCAGCTGTTCCAGCGCACCACCCGGCGGGTGGGCCTGACCAGCGACGGCGTCGAGTATCTGGCACGTTGCCAGCGCATCCTTGCGGAGCTGGCGGCCGCGGACGAGGCGCTGCGCCGCACGCGGCTCAGCGTGCAGGGGCGCTTGCGGGTGGACGTGCCGGTGGTGTTCGGCCGCTCGCTGCTGATTCCGGCCCTGCCGCAGTTCACCGCGCGTTACCCCGAGCTGCAGCTGGAGGTGCAGTTCAACGACCGCGTCGTGGATCTGATCACCGAGGAGATCGACCTGGTGGTGCGCGTCGGCCCGGTGCGCGAGCCCCAGTTGATCGCGCGGCGCATCGTCAGCACCCGCCTGCTCACCTGCGCCGCCCCGGAGTACCTGCGCACGCACGGTGTGCCGGCCGACCCCGACGAGCTGCGCCGTCACAAGCTGGTGGGATATCTCGGGCCGGACGCGCGCCGCCCGCGGCGCTGGCTGTTTCAGCGCGGCACGCAGCGGCGCGCGCTCAGCCTGCCCTTCAACGTCGCGTTCAACTCGGTCGAGGCGCAGATCCTCGCCGCCAACCGCGGCGCCGGCATCGTCCAGGCCATGGATCTGATGGTCGCCGAGGCGCTCGCCATCGGCCGACTGGAGCTCGTCCTGCGCGAGTGGTCCGCGCCCGGCGCGGCCATCTCGGTGGTCTGCCGGCGGGCGCTGCGCGACTCACCCAAGATCCGGGTATTCGCCGACTTCGCGGCCGAGCTGCTGCGGCAGTATCGCCAGCGCGTGGATGCACTGCTGGAGGCGCCGCGCTGAAGCGCTCAGCGGCCGCGGCCGCCGGCGCCGGCATCAGCGATAGCGCGCCAACGCCTTCGCCAGGCCTTTGGAGCCCGGTGACAAGCGCTCGTAAGCGATGCTGTTGAGTGGCTGCTCCGGAGTGCCGTTGATCTGGTGAAACTCGTTCTGCGACGGCTCGAGATACAGCAGTCCGGTGAGGTATTCGCCAGCCTTCATGCGCTCCTGGATCTGTGCGGCGGCAGTCGTACGGTTGGTCGGATCGTAGGCCGAATCGAGCTTGCGCAGCACGATGCGGCTGCCGTCGTGCATGACCACCGGCAGCGTCTCACCCTCGTGGTAGTCGGCGGTGATCTCGCGCTCCAGCGGCACGAAGTCGGCGTGCACCGCCGGCTCGTAGTGCTCGCGCGTGTAGGCGTAGCTCTTGGTCGAACCTTCGTGGTCGTTGAAGGTCACGCACGGTGACAGTACGTCGATGAGCGCGAAGCCCGGATGCTTGATCCCCGCCTGAATGAGCGGCACCAGCTGCGCCTTGTCGCCGGAGAAGCTGCGCGCCACGAAAGTGGCGCCCAGGGTCATCGCCAGCAACACCGGATCGATGGGCGGCTGAAAGTTGGTCTCGCCTTTCTTGGCCTTGGTGCCGATGTCGGCCGAGGCCGAGAACTGCCCCTTGGTGAGGCCGTACACGCCGTTATTCTCGATGATGTACAGCATGTTGAGGTTGCGGCGGATGGCGTGGCAGAACTGCCCGAGGCCGATCGACAGCGTATCGCCGTCGCCGGATACACCGATGTAGGTGAGCTGGCGGTTGGCGGCATTCGCTCCCATGGCGATCGAGGGCATGCGCCCGTGTACCGAGTTGAAGCCGTGGCCGCCGCTGACGAAATAGGCGGTGGTCTTGGACGAGCAGCCGATGCCCGAGAGTTTCACCACGTTGTGCGGCTCGAGCGACAGCCCCCAGCTCGCCTCGACGATCGCCGCGGTGATCGAGTCGTGGCCGCAACCGGCGCACAGCGTCGACAGTGCACCCTCGTAGTCGCGTCGCGTCAGGCCGAGTGGGTTCTTCGGCAGCGACGGATGGGCGATCTTGGGCTTGGCGAGAAACGTCATGCGTGCCTCCGTCGCGGCGCGGCCGCTGCGCTGAGCTCAGCCATGAGCGGCTCCCTTGGACTGCTGCTGCGGCCGCGGCTGCAGCTCCGCCAGCACGCCCTCGACGATGAATGCCGAGGAAATCGGCAGTCCGTCGTAATGCAGCAGCGAGCGCAGCTTGGATTTTTCGACCTGCGTCTCCAGTGTCAACAGCGCGCGCAGCTGCGCGTCGCGGTTCTGCTCGACCACGAACAGCGTCTCGTGCGCGGCGAGGAATTTCTCCACGTCCTCGCTGAACGGGAAGGCGCGCACGCGCATGTAGTTCACCGCGATGCCGCGGCCCTTGAGCAGATCGATGGCCTCGCGGATGGCACCATCGCAGCTGCCGATCGAGACGATGCCGACCTTGCCGCCGGCGGTGGCGTCGATGAGCGCGCGCGGCACCAGCTTCTTCGCGGTCGCCCACTTCTTCATCAGGCGGTCGAGCACCAGTTGGTAATCAGCGGCATCCTCGGTATAGGTGCCGAACTGGGTGTGGCCGGAGCCGCGGGTGAAGTAGGCCGCCTTCGGGTGTACGCCGGGGAGCGTGCGGTAAGTGATGCCATCGCCATCGCGGTCGACGAAACGGTAGAACTTCTCCAGCTTGAGCAGCTCCTCCTTGCTCAGCATCTTGCCGCGATCCGGCCGGTAGCTGTCGTCCCACTTGAGTTCGGGACACATCCAGTCGTTCATGCCGATGTCGATGTCGGACAGCACCATGACCGGCGTCTGCAGGCGCTCAGCCAGATCGAAGGCCTGCGCCGCCATGTAGAAGCACTCTTCCGGGTTGGCCGGGTACAGGCACACGTGCCGCGTGTCGCCGTGCGAGGCATAGGCGCACAGCAGCAGATCGCCCTGCTGGGTACGCGTCGGCATGCCGGTGGACGGGCCGACGCGCTGCACGTCGAACACCACCGTCGGCACCTCGGCGTAGTAGGCGAGCCCCAGGAACTCGTTCATCAGCGAGATGCCCGGACCGGAGGTGGCGGTGAAGGCGCGCGCGCCGTTCCACATGGCACCGATCACCATGCCGATGGCGGCAAGCTCATCCTCGGCCTGGATGAAGGCGAAGTTCTTGCGGCCGCTGTCCGCATCGACACGCATGCGGTCGGCGAACATCTTGAACGCGTCCATCAGCGAGGTGGAGGGGGTAATCGGATACCAGGCTGCGACCGTGGCGCCGGCAAACACGCAGCCGAGCGCGGCCGCGGTGTTGCCATCGATCATCAGGTGGCCGGCGGTCTGGTCGAGCCTGGCGACGTGCAGCGGCAGCGGGCAGCTGAAATTCGCCCGCGCGTAGTCGTAGCCGAGCTGGATCGCCTTCATGTTGCTGTCCACCAGCTGTGGCTTCTTGGCGTAGGTCTCGGCCAGCAGCTCGCGGATGCGCGCCAGGTCCAGATCGAGCAGCGCCGCCAGCACGCCGGCGTAGCAGATGTTCTTCATCAGGATGCGCGTGCGCACACCGTTGAAGTTCTCGTTGCACAGCTTGGCGAGCGGCACGCCCAGCACGATGATGTCCTCGCGCTTGAGCAGCGCCGGGCGCGGCCAGGTGGAGTCGTACAGCAGATAGCCGCCCGGGGCGACTTCCTTGACGTCGCGCGCGTAGGTTTCCGCGTTCATCGCGACCATGATGTCGACGCGGCCGGAACGCGCGACGTAGCCGTCGCGGCTGATGCGAATCTCGTACCAGGTGGGCAGTCCCTGGATGTTGGATGGGAAGTAGTTCTTGCCCATCACCGGGATGCCGCTGCGGAAAATCGATTTCATCAGCAGCGTGTTGGCGCTCGCCGAACCGGTACCGTTGACCGTGGCGATCTTGAGAGTGAAGTCGTTGACCTGGGGAGTCGCGGCGCTCATAAGGTTTTGCATCAGGCGATCTTGGGTTTGAGCGCGGCCAGCGCGCCCGCCTCGTCGGCGGCATACGGCCAGTGCAGTTCCGATTTCTGCATGTCCCAGGCGGCCGTCGGACAGCGCTCGGCGCACAGTCCGCAGTGCACGCACAGGTCCTCATCCTTGATCATCACCCGCCCGGTCTGCGGCAGCCCAGCCGACACGTACAGCGGCTGGCTGAGATTGTTGGCCGGCGCCTTGAGGCGCGTGCGCAGATCCGCTTCCGTACCGTTGTGGGTGATGGTGAGGCAATCGACCGGACAGATGTCGATGCAGGCATCGCACTCGATGCACAGCTTCGCGCTGAACACGGTCTGCACGTCGCAGTTGAGGCAGCGCTGCACCTCCTGCGCGACCTGCTCGGCAGTGAAGCCGAGCTCGACCTCGATGTTGAGCTTCTTGAAGCGCTCTTTGAGCGAGACGTGCGGCATCAGGCGCCGCTCGAGCGGCGCGTAGTCGTTGGCGTAGCTCCACTCGTGCATGCCCATCTTGCGGCTCTGCAGGTTCATGCCCGGCGCCAGGCGCTCGCTCACCGACTCGCCGTTGGCGTAGCGGTGGATGGAAATGGCGGCCTGATGGCCCTGCTCGACCGCCCAGATGATGTTCTTCGGCCCGAAGGCGGCATCGCCGCCGAAGAAAACCTCCGGCCGGGTCGACTGAAAAGTGGTCTTGTCGACCAGTGGCACATCCCACTTGTCGAACTGGATGCCGAGATCGCGCTCCACCCATGGAAAGGCGTTCTCCTGGCCGATGGCCAGAATCACATCGTCCGCCGGCAGGAACTCCTCTCCCACGACGCGCTCGGCGACGATGCGCCCCGCCGCGTCCAGCTCGTACTCCATGCGCTCGAACTGCATGCCCGCCAGGCGTCCGTGCTCCAGCACGAACGCCTTGGGCGAGCGGTTGATGACGATCTCGACACTCTCCTCCTCGGCATCCTCCAGCTCCCACTCCGAGGCTTTGAAGAAGCCGCGCGGCTTGCGCGCCATCACCTTCACGCTCTGCGCGCCGAGGCGCAGGCTGGTACGGCAGCAGTCCATGGCGGTGTTGCCGACACCGATGATGAGCACGCGCTTGCCGATCGTCTCGATGTGACCAAAGGCCACCGATTCCAGCCAGGCGATGCCGATGTGGACGTTGGCGGCCGCGGCCTCGCGCCCGGGCAGCTCGAGCTCCTTGCCGCGCGGGGCGCCCGAACCGACGAACACGGCATCGAAGCCCTGCGCCAGCAGTGCTTGCATGCTGCGGACCGGCGTATTGAGGCGCAGGTCGACACCCATGCCGGTGATCATGGCGATCTCCTCGTTCAGCACTGCGTGCGGCAGGCGGAACGAGGGAATGTTGGTGCGCATCAGCCCGCCGGGCTCGCCGTACTGCTCGAAGATCGTGACCTCGTAGCCGAGCGGCATGAGGTCGTTGGCCACGGTGAGCGAGGCGCAGCCGGCGCCGATGCAGGCGATGCGCTTGCCGTTCTTCAGGCGCGGAATCTTCGGCAGCCGCCCGCTGACATCATCACGATGGTCGGCAGCGACACGCTTCAGGCGGCAGATCGCCACCGGCTTCTGTTCGATGCGCCCGCGGCGGCAGGCTGGCTCGCACGGCCGGTCGCATACCCGTCCGAGAATCCCGGGGAAGACGTTCGAGTGCCGGTTCACCAGGTAGGCATCGGTGAAGCGGCCCTGCGCGATCAGGCGGATGTATTCGGGGACGTCGGTGTGGGCCGGGCAGGCCCACTGGCAGTCAACGACTCGATGATAGTAATCAGGGTGCGCGGTATCAGTCGGTTCCATTCACTGCTCGGGCCTCGTGCCCGGGCCCTCGGGAGGCTGAAAGGGGTGTGAGTATAGAGGCGCGCGATGGAATGTCATCGGGATTGGTGCGCGGCGGCAAACGATACCGGCCGGGCCCGCGCGGGCTCATGTTGCGTCGCCACAACGGCCTTCGTCCCCGCCTTTCCCGCCCTATACTGCGTTCGCTTTATGTCCGGACCGCTCGCCACCGAAATCCGCCTGAGGCGCCTCGCGCGCGTGCTCGAGGTGAGCTTCGCCGATGGCAGCCGCTTCGAGCTGCCGTTCGAGTACCTGCGCGTGCATTCCCCGTCCGCCGAGGTCAAGGGCCACGGGCCCGGACAGGAAGTGCTGGTCACCGGCAAGGAGCAGGTGGGTATCAGCGCCATCGAGCCGGTGGGGCAGTACGCCGTCAAGCTGGTGTTCGATGACGGACACGACACCGGGCTGTACACCTGGAAGTATCTGCACGAGCTCGGCCGCGAGTACGCCGACAACTGGGCGCGCTACCAGCTGCGCCGCGCGCGCGCCGCGCGCGAGTAGCGCGCGCAAATGAAAGCGGGCCGGACATTGCTGTCCGGCCCGCTCTGCTCAAGACCCCCGTACCGGCGGCGATTCTGCGCATGGCAATGGAAAAATACAACCACGATCGGCACTGCGCAGCGCGCGCGGCGTGATCGTCTAGAATGTGTCTTGAGAATTTCCCGCGGACTTGACATGACCGACGAGCGCTCCACCGACTTCGGTTTCCAGCGCGTGCCGCTTGCTGACAAGGCACGCCGCGTGCGCTCGGTGTTCGACTCGGTGGCCGACAACTACGATCTGATGAACGATCTGATGTCGGCCGGCGCGCACCGCCTGTGGAAGCGCTTCACGCTCGCCTTGGCCAATCTGCGCCCCGGGCAACGCGCCCTCGATGTCGCCGGTGGCAGCGGTGATCTGGCGCTGGGCCTCGCACGTCAGGTCGGTGCGCACGGCCTGGTCGTGCTGTCGGACATCAACGCAGCGATGCTGGCGCGCGGCCGCGACCGGCTCATCGATGCAGGCTTCACCGCCAATGTGCAGGTCGTGCAGGCCAACGCCGAGCGGCTGCCGTTCGCGGCGAATACTTTCGACTGCATCACCATCGGCTTCGGGCTGCGCAACGTGACCGACAAGCCGGCCGCACTCGCCGCCATGCAGCGCGCGCTCAAGCCCGGCGGGCAGCTGCTGGTGCTCGAGTTCTCCCAGCCGCGCCTGCCCGGCCTGAAGCCGCTGTATGACAGCTACTCTTTCCGGGTGCTGCCGCTGCTGGGCAGGCTCGTCGCCGGGGACGAGGCGAGTTACCGCTACCTGGCCGAATCGATCCGCATGCATCCCGATCAGGACAAGCTGCTGGCGATGCTCGAGGCCGCTGGCCTTACCGGCTGCCGCTACCACAACCTCTCCGGCGGCATCGTGGCCGTGCACCGCGGTTACAAGTCCTGATGTTCGCCGCGACGCTCGTGCAACTGCTGAACCGCGGGCTGGCGCGCTCGCCGCGCGCACGGCAGCTGACCGCCGAGCTCGCGGGCAAGCGCCTGGCGGTGATCATGCCGGAGGTCACCCGCTTCACCCTGACCTCGAACGGCGCGACGCTGGTGCTCGAGGGCGCTGACGCTGCCGCCGATGCCAGCGTCAGCGGCGGCGCGCTCAGCCTGCTGGCACTCGCAGGCCCCGCCGCGCAGGCGGTCCTGCAACGCGGCGCTGTCACCCTCAGCGGCGACACCGAAGTGGCGGAGAAATTCCGCGAGCTGGCACAGCTGCTGCGGCCGGATCCCGAGGAAGAGCTGTCGCTGCTGCTGGGGGATGTGAGCGCTCATCAGCTCGGCCGCCTGGCGCGCGGCGCGCGCGCGCTGGGCCGGCGCGCCGCGCACACCACGCTGCAGAATCTCGCCGAATATCTCGGCCACGAGCGCGGCGAGCTGGTGCCGCGCAACGAGGGCGAGCAATTCCTGCGCGGCGTGGACGCGCTGCGCGAGAACACCGACCGCCTGCAGGCGCGCCTCGAGCTGCTGGCGCGACGGCGCGGCGCCTGCTGATGCCGGGGTTGCGGCCGTGAAGCTGCGCGTCGTGCTGCGGCTGCTCGAGATCCAGCGCGTGCTGCTGCGGCACCACCTGGACGAGTACGTGCGCGCGACGCACCTGTACCGGCCGCTGCGCTTCCTGTTCTTCCTGTCGCCGTCGGTCTGGTTCGCGCGCGGCCGCGGCGGCAGTCGCGGCGAGCGGCTGCGCCTGGCGCTCGAGGAGCTGGGTCCCATTTTCGTCAAGTTCGGCCAGGCGGTGTCCACGCGCCGCGATCTGCTGCCGCCCGATATCGCCGACGAACTCGCTAAGCTCCAGGACCGCGTACCCCCCTTCCCCGGCGCCATTGCCCGCGCGCTGATCGAGGCGGACTACGGCCGCCCGGTGGGCGAGGTGTTCGCGAGCTTCGAGGAGACCCCGCTGGCGGCAGCCTCCATCGCCCAGGTGCACGCGGCGCGCCTGCCGGGCGGTGCGGAAGTGGTGGTCAAAGTGCTGCGCCCCGGGATGCACGCGCTGATCGAGCGTGATCTCGAAGTACTGCACGCGCTGGCGGAGCTGGCGCAGCGCTACTGGCCGCAGGGGCGGCGGCTGCGGCCGCGGGAAATCGTCAGCGAGTACCAGAAGACCGTGCTCGATGAGCTCGACCTGATGCGCGAGGCCGCCAATGCCTCGCAGCTGAAGCGCAATTTTGCCGGCTCCGAGCTCCTGTACGTGCCCGAGGTGTACTGGGACTACTGCCGCAACGATCTCATGGTGATGGAGCGCATCCACGGCGTGCCGATCAGCGACATGGCCAGCCTGCGTGCCGCCGGCACCAACATCCCGCAGCTCGCCGAGAACGGCGTGCGTATCTTCTTTACCCAGGTATTTCGTCACAACTTCTTCCACGCCGACATGCACCCGGGCAACATCTTCGTGCTCATCAGCGACCCGCAGCGACCGCGCTATGCGGCGGTCGACTTCGGCATCGTCGGCACCCTCGACCCGCGCGACCAGCACTACCTGGCAGAGAACTTTCTGGCGGTGTTCGACCGCGACTACCGCCGCGTGGCACAGCTGCATCTGGAATCCGGCTGGGTGCCCGCCGGTACGCGCGTCGATGAGATGGAATCGGCAGTGCGTACCGTGCTCGAACCGATCTTCGACCGCCCTCTCAAGGACATCTCCTTCGGCCGCATTCTGCTGCGGTTGTTCGAGATCTCACGCCGTTTCAACATGCAGATCCAGCCGCAGCTCATCCTGCTGCAGAAGACGCTGCTGAACATCGAGGGGCTGGGGCGCGACCTGTACCCGGAACTCGACATCTGGAGCACGGCCAGTCCGATCCTGCGCGAGTGGATGCGCGAGCGCGTCAGCGTCCGCGGCCTGCTGCGCGACCTGCGCGCGCACGCTCCGGAGCTGATCGAGACGGCGCGCGGCGTACCGGCGGCGCTGCAGGCGCTGGTGCAGCGCGAACGCAGTCCGCCGCGCAGCGGCGAGGCTGCGGCGGAGCTGGCGCGGCAGCGCGCCGAGCTGAGTTCCCAGGCGCGGCGCCGCGAGACACTGCTGCTGGGCGCGGCGCTGTTGTTCGCTGCGCTGCTCTGGCTGGGCAGCGCGCGCCAGCCGGCCTGGCTGGGCTGGGGACTGTTGGCTGCAGGCTGCGTCACCATCCTTTACGGCCTGTGGCGCGCCAGCTGACATGCAGCGCAAACTTACCGAAGGCTCGATTCCGGTCGGGCTGTTCAGATTCGCGCTGCCGATTCTGTTCGCCAATGTGCTGCAATCGCTCAATGCATCGGTGAACTCGGTGTGGGTGGGGCGCTACCTGGGTGAAGCCGCCCTCAGCGCGACTTCGAATGCCAACACGGTCATGTTCCTGCTGATCGGAGCGGCCTTCGGCGTGGCCATGGCCGCCACCATCCTCATCGGCCAGTGCATCGGCGCCAACAACATCGCCGAGACCAAGCGCGTGGTGGGCACCAGTGCCACGTTCTTCGCCGGCGTCTCGGTGGTCATGGCCATCGCCGGGCTGGTGCTGTGCCGTCCGCTGTTGATCGCGATGAGCACGCCCGCCGATTCGCTGCCGCTGGCGGTGGCGTACATGCGCGTGATCTTCCTCGCGGTGCCGTGCCTGTATCTGTATGCCTTCGTCATGGCAGTGCTGCGCGGCGCCGGTGACTCGAAGACGCCGTTTTACTTCATGCTGCTGTCGGTCGCGATCGACATCGCGCTCAATCCGGTGTTCATCTTCGGCCTGGGTCCCATCCCGCGGCTCGGCATCGCCGGCTCGGCGCTCGCCACCTTTGTCGCGCAGGCGGTCAGCCTCACCGCGCTGATCCGCTATCTGTACCGCCGCAACCACTTCCTCTGCCTGCACAAGGACGAGCTGCGCCTGCTGAAAGTCGACTGGTCCCTGGTGGGCACGCTGGTGAGGAAGGGCATCCCGATGAGCGGCCAGATGCTGGTCATCTCGCTCAGCGCGGTGCTCATGATCACGCTCGTCAACCGCTTCGGCGTCGACACTACCGCCGCCTTCGGCGCCGGGCTGCAGATCTGGAATTACATTCAGATGCCGGCCTTCGCCGTGGGCATGGCGGTGTCGGCGATGAGCGCGCAGAACGTCGGCGCGCAGAAATGGGAGCGGGTGTCGCGGATCGCGATCGTCGGCGTGCTGTACAGCGTGCTGCTGACCGGCTCGATCGTGCTGCTCATCGAACTGCTCAACCGGCACGTGTTCGGACTGTTCCTGCCGGCCGGCTCGAATGCGCTCGCCCAGGCTGCGCACATGAACCGTATCGTGACCGGCTCGTTCATCTTCTTCGGCATCTCGGTCGCGCTGTTCGGCGTAGTGCGCGCAACCGGTGCGGTCGTGGCGCCGTTCGTGATTCTAGCGATCTCGATGCTCGCGGTGCGCTTCCCGGTGGCGCACTGGTTCCTCGGGCGCTACCAGGTGGACGCGATCTGGTGGAGCTTCCCGATCTCCTCGGTACTGTCGAGCTGCCTTGCGCTGCTGTATTACCGCTTCGGCGGCTGGCGCGCGGCGCACATGCTGCCGGCCGGCGCCGCTTGATGAGCGAGCGGCCTCTCCCGAATTGCGTATAGAGCTCGCCCTCCCCAAGGGGGCAAGATGGCCCGAGCGCTGCGCACCGCGGCGCGCCCCCTCTTCAGGAGTATTCCATGCAGACGCGCAAGCTCGGCGGTAATGGCTCCACAGTCTCGGCGCTCGGCTTGGGCTGCATGGGCATGAGCGAGTTCTACGGCGCGCACAGCGACGCCGAGTCCCTCGCCACGATCCACCGCGCCCTCGCCCTCGGGGTGAATTTTCTCGACACCGCCGATGCGTATGGCCCGTACACCAACGAGGAGCTGGTGGGGCGCGCGCTCCAGGGCCGGCGCGCGGACGCCTTCCTCGCCACCAAGTTCGGCTTCGTGCGCGATGCGCAGAATCCGACCGCACGCGCCATCGACGGCCGCGCGGCGCGCGTCCGCGAAGCGTGCGAGGGCAGCCTCAGGCGCCTGCAGGTCGAACACATCGACCTCTACTATCTGCATCGCGCCGACCCCCAGGTGCCGATCGAGGAGACGGTCGGCGCGATGGCCGAGCTGGTGCGCGCCGGCAAGGTGCGCTACCTCGGACTCTCCGAGGTCTCGGTCGCAACGCTCGAGCGCGCCGAGCGCGTGCATCACATCACGGCGCTGCAGAGCGAGTACTCGCTGTGGACGCGTGATCCGGAGCAGCAGGCGCTTCCGGCCTGCGAGCGCCTCGGCGTCGGCTTCGTACCCTACAGCCCGCTCGGACGCGGCTTCCTCACCGGCGCGCTGCACAGTCCCGAGGACTTCGCCAGCGATGATTACCGGCGCACCAGCCCGCGCTTCCAGGGCGAAAACTTCGCCCGCAACCTCGCGCTGGTCGACAAGGTGCGCGCCCTGGCGCGCGACAAGCACTGCACGCCGGCGCAGCTGGCGCTCGCCTGGGTGCTGGCACAGGGCGAGCACGTCGTGCCGATCCCCGGCACGCGCCGCATCGCCAATCTGGAGGAGAACGTGGGCTCGCTGGCGGTGCAGTTAGGCGCGGCAGAACTGGCCGCGATCGATGCGGTCTTCCCGCTGCATGCCGCCGCCGGCGCTCGCTACACCGAACCGATGATGAAGCTTTTGAACGGCTGACCGTCAGCGCGCCGGCAGCTCGCTCACCGAGGCGCTGCGCGGGGCGATCCACAGCGCGCGCGCCCCGCCGCACAGCTGGCCTTTGCCGTCGAACAGCGCCGTCCCGGCGGCGTGCTTGCGGCCCTCGACCGCGATCTGCCAGCCGATGAGGGTGCACGACTCGCCGATGTGCACGCGCCGGTCCACGTGCGCGGTGAACTCCGCGAGCAGCAACATGCGGTCATCGGGTGCCACCGCGTAGTAACCCGGGCAGTCGAGCGCGGCCGACATGAATTCGGGGCGCACCTTGCCGTCACCGGCATCGAGCGAGCTGTCCGGCACCCACGGTGCAGCCACCAGCCCCTGTTCGGGCAGCGGGCCGGCGAAGATTCTCAGGCCATCACCCCGCAGCCGCTGCGTGCCACAGACAAAGCAGCTGGGAAAGCGGTGATGACGGAAGCCGGCGTAGCGCCGCGAGGCTTCGACCGCCTCGAGATAGTCCGGCGGGGAGCGCGCCTGCAGTTGCAGCGCCGCCGGCCGTGCTTCGCCGATCGGCTCGCCGCCGTGCAGCACGCTGAGTCCGCCGCCCTCAAGCTCGCTCACGGTGAATGCCGTGTTGAGCGGCGGCGGCTTGAGCAATCGCACCGTCACCGTCTGCGGCGCGAGCGTCGCGACCAGGCCGGCGAAATAACCGCCGTTGGCGGAGGCGGCCGGCCCGCAGAAGCGCGCTGCCACGGTGAGAGTTGGCATAGGCGTGCGAGGATGGGCGCCGCGCGGAGTTTGCGCAAATCAGCCCGCGCGCAGCGCGCGCAGCCATGCGCCCGGGTCTTCGCCGCGCTCGAGCACCTCGACCAGCGCGGAGCCGACCACTATGCCATCCACGTGCCCGCGCAGCCGTTGCACCTGCGCGCGGCTGCGGATGCCGAAGCCGGCACACACCGGCAGCGAGGAACTCGCGCGCACCCGGTCGAGATAGCCGAGCACCGCCTCCGGGACCGCCACACTGCGGCCAGTCGTGCCGGTCATGGTCACGGCGTAGACGAACCCCTGGCTGCGCGCACACAGTGCCTGCAGGCGCGCCGGCTCGCTCACCGGCGTCACCATCTGCACCAGTGCCAGCTGCGCGTCCGCGAGCGCCGCGTGCAGCTCATGGCTCTCATCGAGAGGCAGATCCGGCACGATGAAGCCTGACACCCCGGCGTGCGCCGCGGCGGCCGCCAACCGCTCGAGCCCGTAGGCCAGGAGCGGATTCAGATAGCTCATGAGCACCACGGGCACGCGCAGCTCGCCGAGCGCAGCCAGTTCTTCCAGGATCCACCGCAGGCTCACGCCCTGGGCGAGCGCGCTCTGGCTGGCGCGCTGGATGGTTACTCCGTCAGCCATCGGATCGGTGAACGGCACGCCCACTTCGATCAGGTCACAAGCGGGCGCGAGTGCGCGCAGATCCGTGGCGAAGGTCTGGCGGCGCGGAAAACCGGCGGTGAGGTAGGCGACCAGCGCCGGCTCGCCACTCGGCGCGGCGCGCAGCGCCGCGCTGATGCGCTCGCGCGGACTCATGCGCGCTCCGGGCTGAGCAGCATCTGCTGCAGCGTCGCCAGGTCCTTGTCGCCGCGCCCGGAGAGGCACACCAGCACGGTACTGCCAGGGTGCTGCCGCGCCCAGCGCGCGGCGCCCACCAGCGCGTGCGCACTCTCGATCGCCGGCAGGATTCCCTCGCACTCACTCAACTCGCGTACCGCGGCGAGCGCCTCGGCATCGCCCGCGGTTTCGTAGCGCACCCGGCCGATCGCCGCGAGCAGCGCATGCTCCGGGCCGACACCCGGATAGTCGAGGCCTGCGGACACCGAGTGAGTCTCCTGAATCTGCCCGTCGGCGTTCTGCAGCAGCATGGAATAACTGCCGTGCAGCACGCCGGGGCGGCCGTGGGCGAGTGTCGCGGCGTTATCGCCGAGCGCGCTGCCGCGCCCGCCGGCCTCGACGCCGATGATGGCGACCGCGGCATCCGCGACAAAGGCGTGGAAGGTACCGATGGCGTTGGAGCCGCCGCCGACGCAGGCGATCACGGCGTCCGGCAGCCGCGCGGTCGCGGCCAGCAGCTGCGCGCGCGCCTCGCGGCCGATGACCGCCTGCAGCTCGCGCACCAGATACGGATAGGGATGCGGGCCCACCGCGGAGCCGAGCAGATAATAAGTGTCGAGCGGATCGGCTACCCAGTCCCGCAGTGCCTCATCGATCGCCGCGCGCAGCGTGCGGTCGCCGCTGGTCACCGCGGTCACCTGCGCGCCCAGCAACCGCATGCGTCCGACATTGGGCGCCTGCCGCTCCATGTCGATCGCGCCCATGTAGACCGTGCACGGCAACCCGAGGCGCGCGCAGGCCGCCGCGCTCGCCACGCCGTGCTGCCCGGCGCCGGTCTCCGCGACGATGCGCTTGGCACCGAGCCGGCGCGCGAGCAGCGCCTGGCCGATGGCGTTGTTGATCTTGTGCGCGCCGGTGTGCGCCAGATCCTCGCGCTTGAGCCAGATCTGCGCGCCCCAACGCGCGGACAGGCGCGCGGCGAAGGTCAGCGCAGTCGGCCGCCCGACCCAGCTGCTGAGCTCGCCGCCGAGCTCGGCCTGGAAGTCCTGCGCGTGCAGGTGCTCGTCCACGCCGCGCTGCAGGCGCTCCAGCGCGGCGATCAGCGTCTCGGGGACGTAGCGGCCGCCGAAGGCGCCGAAGCGCCCGCGCGCATCGGGAAAACGTCCGGCCACTTCCTCGGCCAGCAGTTGCGCTGCATCGGTCATCGGAGCCTGTGCGCTCATGTCCCCTCCTCGCTGCCAGTCGCAGGCGTGCGCACCACAGCGCGCACCGTGCGGACGAAAACTGCAATCTTCTCCGGGTCTTTGACCCCCGGGCGCAGCTCGACGCCGCTCGACACGTCGACGCCGAAGGGGCGCACGGCGGCGATGGCGTGCGCCACGTTGGCGGCATTCAGTCCGCCGGCCAGCACCAGTTGCGCGCGCCGCGCGAGCGCGCGGGCGGCCTCCCAGTCACTGCGCGCACCGCTGCCACTTTGCGGTCCCTCGAACAGCAGCCGCGCGGGCGGCGCCGGCAGCGCGCCCGTGCGCACCACTGGCAGCCGCACGAGGCTCGCCGGCAGCCGCAAAATCGCCAGATCCGCGGCCTCACTCTGCAGCATGTCCGGTTGAAACACCGCGAGAATCTCCTCCACCTGGGCCTGCGTCGGGTGCAGCGTGACCGCCACACAGGGCACGCGCCCCCGCGCGGGCGCAGCCAGCACGGCCGCATCAGCCGGCGTCAGCTGCCGTGCGGAACTCGCGAACACGAAACCGAGCGCATCCACACCGGCTGCGAGCGCAGCATCCACCGCCTGCGCGCTCGTCATGCCGCAGATCTTGATCCACATCTAGCTGGCGCCCCGCGCCTGGCGCCCGGCCGCGAGCAGCGTGGCGGCGAGCGCCGCCGGCTCGGCGCCCTGCATGAGCGCGCTGCCGACCAGCAGCAGCTCGTAGCCGGCGGCGGCCAGCGCGGCTGCATCCGCGGCACTCGTCACGCCACTCTCGGCAACACGCGGCAGCCCGGACGGCAGCAGTGGTGCGAGCTCGAACAGGCGACGCGGCACCACGTGCAGCGTGCCGAGGTCGCGGCAATTGACCCCCGCCAGCAGCACGCCGCTGCGGTGTGCGGCGGCGACCTGCTGCAGCTGCTCGATGTCCGCGGCATCGAACGCCTCCAGCAGCACGAACAGCCCATGCGCGTGCGCGCACTCGATCAGCGCATCGATCTCGGCGCGTGTCAGCATGCGCAGGATCACCAGCACGCCCCCCGCGCCGGCATCGCGCGCCTCGAGCACCTGGTACGGGTCCACCAGGAAGTCCTTGCGCATCGCCGGCACCTGCAGCGGCGCGAGGATCGTGGCGGCCTCGCGCAGATGCGCCAGCGTGCCGTCGAAGCGCGACGGCTCGGTCAGCACGGAAACCGCCGCAGCGCCTGCCTGCGCATAGCCGCTGACCCGCTCACGCAAGGCATCAGTGCCGCTCGCGAGCACTCCGGCCGCCGGCGAGCGCAGCTTGAGCTCTGCGATCAGATCGAAACCCGCCGCGCTCAAGCGCAGCGTCGGCGGCGGCGCCAGCGTGCGCACGCGCGCCTCGAGCTCCGCCTGGCGGAGGTTACCGCGGGCCTGCTGCACGCGTGCGCGGCTGCCCGCGGCCATCTCCGCGAGGAAAGCAGTGCTCATGGACGGGCTTCTTCCGTGGTGAGGCCGGCCAGCAGACGCCGCGCGGCCCCTGAATCGATGGCCGCGGCTGCGCGCGCCACGCCCGCCTGCGGCGTCGCGGCCTCACCGGCCAGTTCCAGGGCGAGAGCGGTGCCGAGCAGCAGGCAGTCGCGATGCGCGCCGCGCTCTGCGCCATACAGCACCGCCCGCAGCGCGCGCGCGTTGTGCTGGGCATCACCGCCGGCAAGATCCGCGGGGCGGCACAGCGGCAGGCCGTAGTCTGCAGGGCTGCGCAGCTGCTGCTGCACACGACCGGCGTGCACGTCGAACAGAGTGAAAGGTCCCGCCGGCGTCGGCTCATCCCAGCCGCCGGATCCGTGCACCACGAACGTGCGCTCGCCCGGCAGTCCCAGAAAGGTATCCGCGATCAGCCGTGCAGCCTCCAGACTGTAGGCACCGACCAGATGCAACGGCGGCTGCGCCGGATTGACCAACGGACCCAACACATTAAACACCGTGCGCACACCGAGCGCGGAGCGGATCGGCGCAAGGTTGCGCGTTGCCTTGTGATAGTGCGGTGCGAACAGGAATGTGAAGCCGTGGCTGCGCAGGCACTCGCCGGCGGCCGCACCGTCCGCCGGGATGGTCATGCCGAGTGCCTCGAGTACATCGGCACTGCCGCAGCGGCTGGAGATCGAGCGATTGCCGTGCTTGACCACCGGCAGACCGCAGGCCGCGGTGAGCAGCGCGGTGCCGGTGGAAATGTTGAGACTGCCCGAGGCATCTCCGCCGGTGCCGACGATGTCGATGGCCCGCAGCGCCGCCGGCAGCGGCGGGCGCTCCGCCAGCCCGCGCATGGCGCGGGCAAAGCCACGTACTTCCGCCGCCACCAGTCCCTTGGTGGCGAGCGCGGCGAGCAGCGCGCCGGCCAGCGCCGGCGGCAGCTGCGGATCGGTCAGGCACGCGAGCAGCTCCTCCGCCTGCGGCTGCGACAGATCACGGCGCTCCACCAGCTGCTGCAGCAGTTCGCGCGCGCGGCTCATGGCGTGCCGCGGGTCGCGCCGTCCTGGCGCAGGAAATTGGCGAGCAGCGCCGGGCCGTCCGGAGTGAGGATGCTTTCCGGGTGGAACTGCACGCCTTCGACCCGCAGGGTGCGGTGGCGCACGCCCATGATCTCGCCCTCGGCAGTGCGCGCGCTCACCTCGAGCGCCGCGGGGAGACTGGCAGGCGCGGCGATCAGGGAGTGATAACGGCCCACTTCGCACGGCTGCGGCAGGCCCGCGAACAGAGTGCGCGCGTCGTGCTCCACCTGCGAAGTCTTGCCGTGCATCAGCCGGCCGGCGCGCACCACCTGGCCGCCGAATACCTCGACGATCGACTGGTGGCCGAGACACACACCCAGAACCGGGATGCGCCCGGCGAAGGTGCGGATCATCTCCATGGAAACACCGGCGTCGCGCGGCGTGCCCGGCCCCGGTGAAATGCACAGGTGCGTCGGCGCCAGCGCCAGCGCCTCTGGCGGCGTCAGTGCATCGTTGCGGTACACCTGCACGTCAGCGCCCAGCACCAGAAACGCCTGCACCAGGTTGTAGGTGAAGGAGTCGTAGTTGTCGATCAGCAGCAGCCGCGCGTTCACAGGCCCTCCGCGGCGAGTTCGAGCGCGCGCGCCATGGCGCCGCTCTTGGCGAGCACTTCCTCGTGCTCACTGGCCGGCACACTGTCGGCGACGATGCCCGCGCCCGCCTGATAGCTGTACTCGTCGCCGCGGAATACCAGCGTGCGGATGGTGATGGCGTGGTCCATGTCGCCGCGGGCGCCGAAATAGCCGACGGTACCGCCGTACAGGCCGCGGCTCACCGGCTCCAGCTCATCGATGATCTGCATCGCCCGTACCTTGGGTGCGCCGACCAGCGTGCCCGCCGGAAAGGCGGCAGCAAACAGATCGAAGGCATCGCGCCCCGGCGCCAGCTCGCCCTGCACGCCGCTCACCAGGTGCATCACATGGCTGTAGCGTTCGATGCAGCGGTAGGGCTCGACGCGCACGCTGCCCGCGTGCGCCACGCGCCCGAGATCATTGCGCGCCAGATCCACCAGCATCACGTGCTCGGCGTTCTCCTTGGGGTCGGCCAGCAGCTCCGCCGCACGCGCCTGGTCGAGTGCTGAGTCCGTGGCGCGCGGCCGCGTGCCGGCGATCGGCCGCAACTGGGCGCGGCGGCCGGACAGCTTCACCAGCGCCTCGGGCGAGGAGCCGACCACGGTCACTTCCCCGAGTGCACAGTAATACATGTAGGGCGAGGGATTGATGAGGCGCAGCGCGCGGTAGGCCTGGAACGGATCCAGTTGGTGGCAGCCGGCGAAGCGGCAGGCGAGCACCAGCTGATAGACATCGCCCGCGGCGATGTACTCCTGCGCGCGCCGCACCGCGGCGAGATAATCGTTGCGGCTGATGGCCGCCGTGGGCGGCGCGTAGCGTCCCGCACGCTGCGCGTTGGGCAAGGCACCGCGCAGCGCCTGCACCACTTCCGTACGCAACGCGCGGCGCTCATCCTCGCTGCCGGCGTGCAGCAGCGCGATGCCACGCGTCAGGTGATCGAACACGAGCACCGAGCGCGGTGCGATGTAGTGCAGTGCCGGCACTCCCGAGTCACGCCCGCTGCGCAGGGGCAGGCGCTCGAAATGACGCACCACGTCGTAGGCTGCATAGCCGACCAGACCGCCAGCAAGTGGCACGCCGTCGATGTCGGGGGCAGGCTGCGGCGCGCGCGCCAGCGCTGCGCGCAGGCCCTCGAGCAGCGCTGCACCACTCGCCGGCATGCCCTGCGGCCGGCCATCGACCCACAGACCCTGTCCATCGAGGCGCACCTCGAGGCCGTCGCCAAAGCCGATGAATGAATAACGTCCGAGACGCTCGCCGCCCTCGACGCTCTCCAGCAGAAAGCGCGGCTGGAAGGCCGCGAGCTTCATGAACGCCGACACCGGGGTGTCCAGGTCACCGGTGATGTCGAAAGGCGGTGGTTGCAAAGCGTCAGACTCCAGTTTCATCGGGGCAACAAAAAACCCATCCCGGGGTATGTTCCGGAGATGGGTTTGTTGGGGTCTTCAGATCTCTAAGTCGCGAGAAACAAGCCGTCAGCCCACTCCGTTATGAAGTGCGCCACCACCACAGACGCGTCGTGCTGACAGGTTGCTGCGACATTTGAGTCGAGTATCGCCGTGGCCGATGCGAACCGTCAAGGACTCGGCGCAGCGCCGACACGAGCGGGGCGGGCCGGCACACGACCCAACGAAATCATTCCATCATCCGCGCGTTCGTCGCAGCGCGCCGCGTTGCGGGGCGGAAGTCCGCGGCCCCTTCGATATCATGATGTTAGCGGCGCGCTCCCCGTGGGTCGCAGTCAGGGCCTGCGCGCCGTGCGCCTTGATACCCCGCAACCACCGGTCCCTGCACGCAGGATCGACCGTCAACCTGACACCGTCAGCGGCGTTCCTGTAGTTCGTGCCGCGCGACGCGCGGCTTTCGGGAGTGATCATGCGCAAGCTCGGACTGCCGCTTGGCATCCTGTCAGTGATCCTCGCCAGTTGTGGCGGCGGCGACTCTGGTAACGGCAGCGGCGCCACGTCCTACGCCTTCGTGCCGCCGGCGCTCAACTCGCAGCGCCTCTACAGCGAGACCATCACCGACAATGACAACAGCACCATCGACATCTCTTACACCGAGACGGTCACGGCGCAGAATGCCGACGGCAGCTACGTGGTGCTGCAACAGAACACGAGCGCCACGCCGGTGCTGGTGGATGGCGTCAATTGGGCGGTGCAGAACGAAACAGTCCAGGACAACAGCGACGGGCAGGTTACCAGCTACAGCTATGTCAACGGCGGCGGCACGACAGTTACCTGCACGGAAATCCCGCACGGCGCGGGGCCGGACTACCCGCTCGCCGTCGGCATGAGCTGGTCGCTGAGCTACCAGTTCAGCTGCGACAACGGCACGCCGGTGGCGTACGTCCAGAGCGGTACGGTCGTGGATCTCGAGTCCGTCACGGTACCGGCGGGCACGTTCAGCGCCCTGAAGCTGCAGAGCACCCTGACCTGGACAGACTCGCAGGGTAGCCAGCGCACCCAGACGATCACCAACTGGCGTGCCACCAGCAGCTCGGTGTCCGTGAAACAGAGTGTCACCATCGCCTACGCCGGCACGCTGCCGAGCAGCGCCTACGCAGTGAGCCGCGAGATCGAGCTGACCAGCGACTAGCGCAACGCGGCAGCTTCAGGCCGCGGCCGCCTCGAAATGAGCGGCGATCGCCCTGACACCCAGCTCGATCATGCCGGCCAGAGCTGCGGCGACGGCATCCGGCAATACGTCGGTGATCCACAGCAGCCGCGTGCCGCCGCCCGCGGCGCTGAATACCTGGAAAGACGAGTTGTGGTGCGTCGCACGGCCGCCGACCACCGACCACACCAGGCGTCGTTCCGGCTCCTCGACGCTGACGATCAGCTCACGCGCCACCACTCCGTTGTTGAACGTCACGACCCGCGCCCCCTCTTCGAGGCGCGTAGCGGTGACGAACCCCGGGGCGAGGCGCGTGTGGATTGCGCCGACGTCGCGGACGGCATCCCACACCGTCTGCGGCGCGGCGTTCAGCACCAGTTCTCTGCGGATCGTCGCCATGCTGGTGCTGCGTTACTTCTGGCACACCGCTTCGATGTTGTTGCCGTCGGGATCGAACAGGAACGCTGCGTAGTAGTTGGGGCTGTAGTCCTGGCGCACGCCCGGCGCGCCGTTGTCGCGGCCACTGGCTTGGAGACCGTCGCGGTAAAAAGCCTCCACTGCGGCGCGGCTCGGCGCCGTGAACGCGAGGTGCACGCGCGAGTCCGCGACTTGCGTATCCGCCGACAACCACAACGCGGACGTTCCCTTGGCGCCGAAGCCTACCGTCGCCTCGTCGCGAAAAGTAACCTCATAGCCGAGCGGCTGCAGCGCGGCGCTGTAGAAGCGCACGCTGTTGTCCAGATTCTTCACTTTCAGACCGACGTGATCAAACATTTCTGGCCTCCTTGGGTCAGTACTTTACGGCGCCGCGCGCCGCCCGATCTTGGAGATTCTTGCGATCGCTGCGCGGCGGAACTGCCGTGGGGCGCTGCCCGCCGCGCGGCGAAAGGTGCGGATGAAGTTCGACAGGTCGCCGAACCCGACTGCGAAGGCAATCTCGGCGATACTGCGCTCGGGCTGTGCGAGCAGTCGCGCAGCGTGGTGCAGCCGCGAGCGCACCAGGTACTGGTGCGGCGTCACCCCGGTGACCTGGGCGAACAGCCGCAGGAAATGGTAACCGCTCAGACCCGCCACTGCCGCCACGCGCGCCACATCGAGCGGCTCGCACGCGTGTGCCTCCAGCCACAGCGCGGCGCGCACCACCCGGCGGCGGTCGCTGGCGCTCGGTGCGCGCGCGGGCGGCGGCGCTGCGCCCGCGGCCAGCTGCAGGAAGCGTGCGGCCAGCAGCGTCGCGCTCTCATCGAGCGCGAGTCCATCGGCGCGCGCGGCCGCCGCCTGGGCACGCTCGGCTAGCACCCCGAGTGGCGCGAGCGGCGGCAGCGCTGCACTGTGCCACAGGCGCGGCGCCAGCCCGAGCACATCGAGCAGCGCCGCATCGAAATGGAATGAGAGACATTCATCGCCGGCGCCGTGGTGCTCGTGCGTACAGAGAAATTCATCGCCGGGACGGCCCAGCAGAAAGCCACCGGGGATGAGCTCGTACGAGCGCCCGCGCGTGTGACAGCCGAAGCTGCCGCGGCGCACGTAGGAAATCGAAAAGCTCTGATGCTGCTCGGTGAACGGCCGCTCGCTGGGACCTGCGTCGCAGCGGAAATCGAGCACGCGCACGGCACCGCTCGGTAAGGGCGTGACGGTCAGCATGGCGGGATGCTACCTGCCGCGGTGCACCGCTCACAACCGCGGCGGCAGGCCTTTTTTCGCTAGAATGCACGCGGTCCGCCGCGCCCGCCCGCCAGGAGTGATGCCCGTGAGTTTCAAAGAGTTACTGCAGAGCTGGCGCGTCAGCGCGGCTGCGCCGCGCACCGCGGAGGCCTACGCGGTGCGCCTGCCGCTCGATGATGCCGCGCAGCTCGCAGCGCTCGCCGAGATGTACCCGGGACGCTCACCCGAGCAGCTGCTGAGCGAATTGCTTGGCGCGGCGCTCAAGGAGATCGCCGCGGCCATGCCCTACGTCGCCGGTCAGCGGGTGATCGCCACCGACGAGCAGGGTGACCCGGTGTACGAAGACATCGGCCCGACACCGCGCTTCATTCGGCTCGCGCGCCAACACCGCCGGCGACTCGAGGCTGCCGCAACGCCGCGGCGGCGGGCGGCCGTCAAACCTACCAGCGCCGCCAAGAAGTCGCGGCGCCGCCGCTGAAGGAGCGCCCATGCCGTCATTCGACGCCGTCTCGGAATTGAACGGCCATGAGATCGCCAACGCGGTCGATCAGGCCAACCGCGAGCTGTCGCAGCGCTTCGACTTCAAGGACAGCGGTGCGCGCTTTGAACTCAAGGAGTACACCGTGACGCTGCACGCGCAGGTGGATTTCCAGCTGAAGCAGATGCTGGAGATGCTCAAGCTGCGCCTGTCGAAGCGCGGCATCGATCTGGTCTGCCTGGAGATCAAAGAGCCGCAGACCACGCTCTCCGCCGCCCACCAGGAAGTGGTGCTGCGCCACGGGATCGACGCCGAGACCGGCAAGAAGATCAGTCGTCTGGTGAAGGATTCGCGACTCAAGGTGCAGGCGAGCGTGCAGGGCGACAAGGTGCGCGTGACCGGCAAGCAGCGCGATGAACTGCAGGCGGCGATCACGCTGCTGCGCGGCGCCAAGCTCGACGTACCGCTGCAGTTCAATAATTTCCGCGACTGAGCCCCGCGCGCGGCACGGCCGAACCCCGCCCCGTCGAGCCCGCGGCGCTCTGAATGAGCGCGACGTCGCCTGCCAGAAACCGCCATCGGCCACAGTCTCCCCGACGAGCCGTGCCGGGCTCACGACGGACCGAGCCACCGGCGCCGCCGCAGCTGCCTAAGATTCGGACCTCGAGCACCATCCGGCAACGATCTGGGGGGACTGCCATGACGAGAGCAGCGCTGGTGTTATCCCTGGCGGTGGGCCTGGCGCTGCGCGCGCTGGCGGCCGAGCCGACCATGTTCCGCGCGGACGCCGCACACGATGGGGTCTATGCGGACAGCGGTGTGCCGGTGCTGCACGGCGTGAAATGGCGCTTCCACACCGGAGCTGCGGTGCTCTCGAGCCCCGCGGTCAGCGCCGGCACGGTGTATTTCGGCAGCAACGATCACCACTTCTATGCGCTGGATGCCGCGAACGGCGCGCTGCGCTGGCAGTTCGCCACGCACGGGCGCATCACCTCCTCACCCGCGGTGGTCGCCGGGCGGGTGTACTTCGGCAGCTACGATGGCAACTTCTATGCGCTGGATGCCGGCAGCGGTGCGCTGTTGTGGAAGTTTGCCAGCCTGGGCGAGCGACGCTTCAGCGCCCGGCATCTGCACGGCGCTGAACCTGCCGCCGAGGTCGTGCCGGATCCCTTCGATGTGTTCCTGTCATCACCCGCGGTCGCCGACGGCCAGGTGTATTTCGGCAGCGGCGACGGCAATGTATATGCGCTCGATGCAGCCAGCGGCGCGCTGCAATGGAAGTTCCACACCGGCAATGTGGTGCACGCATCGCCGGCGGTGTCCGGCGGAACGGTGTACATCGGCAGTTGGGACAGCTACTTCTACGCGCTGGATGCGCACAGCGGCCTGCAACGCTGGCGCTTCAAGACCGGCGAGGATCCGGCCATCAACAACCAGGTGGGGATCCAGTCCTCCGCCCTGGTGGCGAACGGGGTGGTCTACTTCGGCTGCCGCGACTCGCACCTGTATGCGCTGGATGCAGCAAGCGGCGCGCAGCGCTGGTCGTTCCCCACCAACGGCGCCTGGGTGGTCAGCTCCCCGGCACTGCGCGCCGGCACTCTGTACTTCGCCACGTCCGACAGCGCGCAGCTGCACGCGGTGAACGCCGCCAGCGGTGCGCCGTTGTTCTCGCTGTCGTTCGCGCACTGGCCGTTCTTCTCCTCGCCAGCGCTGGCGGGCGATCACCTCTACATCGGCTCGCACGCCGGCCAGCTGATCGCGGTCGATCTGCGCACGCAGCGCATCGCCTGGACGCTGCAAACCGACGGCGCACGGCAGAACGCCGCCGCGCTCACCAAGGCCGACGGCACGCCCAACTACCAGGCGGCCTTCAGCGACATGTTCTATGACAACCTGGTTGCCGGCATGCAGCGCATGATGAGCATCGGGGCGGTGCTGTCTTCGCCGGTGGTCGCTGGCGCGACGCTCTACATCGGCAGCTGGGACGGTCAGCTGTACGCGATCGGCTGAAGTCCTCGTCAGGGCCGGCTGCGCAGCGCCTGCACGCGCTCGCGCAGCAGCTCCGGAGTGACTGCCGCGGGCGCGACCGGCGTGCCGATGCTGATGCCGATACGCGCCGCCAGGCTCTGCAGCAGCAGCGTCCGCAGCCGGCCGGGACGGCGGCTGAACACCGAGCTCCACAGTCCCGAGAGAGCCATCGGCACCACCGGCACCGGGGTCTCCGCCAGGATGCGCATGAGTCCGGGACGGAACGGGCCGATCTCACCGTCGCTCGTCAGCCGCCCTTCCGGAAAGATGCACACCAGCTGTCCCGCACGCAGCTCCTGCGCGACGATCTGGAAGGCGTGCGCATAAACCAGCGGATCCTCGCGCTGCGGCGCGATCGGCACAGCCTTCATGCCGCGCGCCAGCAGATGGATCACCGGCGCCTCGAAGATCGCGCTCTCCATGACGAAGCGAATGGGCCGCGGACAGGCGGCGGAGATCACCAGCGCGTCGACGAAGCTCACGTGATTGCATACCAGAAGAGCTGCGCCGCGTTCCGGCAGGTTGGCGCGGCCCTGCTCGTCCACGCGGTAGATCGTGTGCACCAGCAGCCAGCACAGAAAGCGCAGCAGGAACTCCGGCAGCAGCGAGTAGATGTAGAACGCCACCGCGGCGTTCATCAGTGCCACGACTGCCAGCAGCGTCGGCGCGCGCGCGCCGAGCTTCGCCAGCGCTGCGCCGAACAATGCCGCGGCCACGATCAGCACGGCGTTGAGAATGTTGTTGGCGCCCATGATGCGCGCCAGCTCGGTCGCCGCGGCGCGCTGCTGCACGCGCGCGTACAGCGGTACGATGTACAGGCCGGCGAATACGCCGAGCCCGGCGAGGTCCAGCAGGATGCGCCAGGCGTGCGGCTGGGCCAGGAACGCACGCACCCCGAGCAGTTGCGGCGCGGCAGAGGCGGGCGAAGCCCAGGCGAGATCGAGTGCGAACAGCGTGAGTCCGATCGAGCCGAACGGCACCAGCCCGATCTCGACCTTGCGGCCCGACAGCCGCTCACAGGCGAGCGCGCCGAGTGCGAGCGCCGCAGCCAGCACCAGCAGCATCAGCGTTACCAGCTGCTCGCTGGCGTTGAGCACGTAGCGGCAGTAGAGCGGCAGCTGCGCCACCAACAGCGCGCCATAGAACCAGAACCAGGAGATGCCGAGCAGCGCCAGCCACACCGGTCGCGCCGCGCGCGCTGCCCGCAGGTTGTCGCGCGCCGCCCGCCACGGGTTCCAGTCGAGCGACAGCTGCGGGGCGGCCGGCGCGCTGCGCGGGATGAAGAGACTCACGGCGAGCCCGAGGGCCGCCACGCCGATCAGTACCAGGCCCCACTGCGCCTCACTGCCGCGCAGCGCCAACGCGCCCGCGGCCAGCGTGCCGAGCAGGATGGCGGCAAAGGTGCCGGTCTCGGTGAGCGCATTGCCGCCGATCAGCTCGGCGGGTCTGAGGACCTGCGGCAGCAGGCCGTACTTGGCGGGGGCAAAGAAGCTCGAGTGCACGCCCATGAGAAACAGGCTGCCGCCGAGCAGCCTCAGGCTGTGGGTGACAAAGCCCGCGGCGGCGCACGCCGCGATGGCGAGCTCCACGCCCTTCAGTGCCTTGAGAATGCGCGCCTTGTCGAAGCGCTCGGCGATCTGCCCGGCGCTGCCCGAGAACAGCACGAACGGCAGGATGAAGAGTCCGTTGACCAGGTTAGCGAGCAGCGGTGGCGCGCGTGCGCCGTAGCGTGCCGCCTGGTAGGTGACGGCCAGCGCCAGCAGCGTGCGCAACAGGTTGTCATTGAACGCCGCCAGCGCCTGGGTCAGGAAATAGGGCAGGAAGCGCCGCTCACGCAGTAACTGGAACTGCCCGGATCCTCCCATGCGCGCGTGAGTGACCTATGGCCGCCGCCCCGGGCAGCCATAGTACCAACTCCGCGCAGTCAGGCCGCCGCGACCCGCGGTAGCGCCTCGCCGGCGCCGCTTTCGAGCACGCGCGCGACCGCGTGCACGGTCGCGGCAATGCGCACCGCGCTTTGCACCGCCTCGCGGCTGAGGCCATGCTGCCGCAGCTGCCGTTCATGCGAGGCCACGCAGGTGCCGCAGCCGTTGATCGCCGAAACCGCGAGTGCCAGCAGCTCAAAGTCCGCCTTGGCGATGCCGGGGCTGCCGATCACGTTCATGCGCAGTCGGGCCGGCAGCTTGCCGTACTCCTCATCCTCCACCAGGTGCAGGAAGCGGTAGTAGACGTTGTTCATCGCCATGACGGCGGCGGCGGCGTGCGCCGCATTGATATGCGCCGCATCCAGGTGCGCCGCGGCGAGGGTCTGCAGCTCGCGGGTGAAGCCGGCGTTGCGCGAGGCCGCGGCGGCGGCGAGCGCTACCGCCCAGATCTGCCGCTCGCTGAGCCCGGGCGCACCTGCCGTACTCAGCACCGAACCCAGGTTCAGCTGCAGGTCGCGCGCGTAGCCGGGCAGGGCTTCGCGAATGCTGTCGAGCGTGAGCATTTTCACGCCGCCTTCAGGGTGTCTTCGCCCTTCTGCCAGTTGCACGGACACAGCTCGTCCGTCTGCAGCGCGTCCAGCACGCGCAGCACCTCATCGGGACTGCGGCCGACGTTGAGGTCGGTGACGTAGACGAAACGGATCACGCCGTGCGGATCGACGATGAAGGTGGCGCGCTGGGCGACGCCGGCATCGGGATCGAGGATGCCGAGTGCGCCCGACAGCTCGCGCTTGACGTCGGCGAGCATCGGGAACGGCAGATGGCGCAGCTCCTCCTTCTCGCGGCGCCAGGCGAGGTGCACGTACTCGCTGTCGATGCTGGCACCGAGCAGCTGCGCATCGCGGGCGCGGAATTCCTTCTCGAGCTTGCCGAAGGCGGCAATCTCCGTGGGGCAGACGAAGGTAAAGTCCTTCGGCCAGAAGAACAGCACTTTCCACTTGCCGGGAAAGCTCTCATGGCTGAAGGGCTGAAAGGCGCTGTTGACGTCGTTGGAAACGACGCCGGTGAGCGCGAACGCGGGTAATTTCTGGCCGACACCTGACATGGATCGAAAACTCCTTCACGACGCAACCGGGCCCGTGGCCCTTGACCTGACGCACACAGTGGCGCCGGGACTGCTATTATTCCAATCGATTGATTTGATCATCTCGATAGATGCCATATATCTATAGCCATGGAACTGAAACTCAAGGACCTGCGCTATCTGGTGGCGGTCGCCGACCTGCGCCACTTCGGCCGCGCCGCGGCGCGCTGCTTCGTCAGCCAGCCGACGCTCTCGGCCCAGCTGAAGAAGCTCGAGCAGTCGCTCGGCGTGCAGCTGATCGAGCGCGTGCCCCACAAGGTGGCACTGACGCCGGCGGGCGAGGAAATCGTCGCGCGCGCGCGTCGCATCATCGAGGCGAGCGACGAAATGGTGACGCTCGCCCGCAGCCAGCGCGATCCGCTCGCCGGGCGGCTGCGGCTGGCGCTGCTGCCGACCATCGGCCCGTATCTGCTGCCGCAGGTCGCGCCGCTGATCCGCAAGAGCCTGCCACGGCTGGAGCTGCACCTGTACGAACATCAGACCGTGCCGATGCTCGAGAAGCTGCACGCCGGCGAGCTCGACCTGGGCATTCTCGCGCTGCCGGTGGCGCTGGACGGTCTCGAGGCACGCGAGTTGTACCGCGAGCCGTTCACGGTGGCGTTGCCGGACGGTCATGCGCTGGCCGGGCGCGCCGCGCTGCGCGTGGCCGATCTCAAGGGCGAGCGGCTGCTGCTGCTCGAGGACGGCCATTGTTTGCGCGACCAGGCGCTCGAGGTCTGCAGCAAGGTCGGCGTGCGTGAGCAGCAGGACTTCCGCGCCACGAGCCTGGAAACGCTGCGACAGATGGTGGCCGCAGGCGCCGGCGTGACGCTGCTGCCCGAGCTCGCTGGGCGCGGCGCTTACCGCAACGCGCGCGGCGTGGCGCTGCGGCCGTTCGCCAAGCCTGCGCCGGTGCGCCACATCGGCGCAGTGTGGCGCAAGAGCACCGCGCGGCGCGCGGCGATCGAGGCGCTGTGCAAGCTGATCGGCGCACACGCGCTGTGAACCTGGCCGCGCAACCCCTCACACTGGTGGCAGCCGATGGGCGCGAGCTCGGCGCGCTGCTGGTGGAAGCGCCCTCCGCCGGCGGCGCGCTCTGCATCAACGGCGCCACCGGCTTCCGGCGTGAGTTCTATCTGAAGTTCGCGCTGTACTGCGCCACACGCGGCTTGCACACCCTCATCTACGACTATCGTGGAATCGGCAGCTCGGCGTGCGGGCCGCCGGCCGCCGAGCCTGCCTGCATGAGTGACTGGGCGCGGCTCGACATGGCGGCCGCGATCGAGACGCTTGCGGCGCGTTACCCGCAGCTGCCGCTGACGACCCTCGGTCACAGCGTCGGCGGCCAGCTCATCGGCTGCGTGCCCAACCAGGCGCGGGTGCGGGCGCATCTGCTGCTCGCGGCTTCGACCGGTTACTGGCGCCGCCAGAGTGTGCCGTTCCGCTACCAGGCGCTCGCCTTCTGGAAGCTCTATGGACCGCTCTGCCTGCGCCGCAGCGGCTGCGTGCCCAAAGGACTGTGGTGGCGTGGCGAGACACTGCCGCCGCAGGTCTTCCGCCAATGGCGCCGCTGGTGCCTGAGCCCGCTCGCCTACGGCTCGCAGCTCGACCCGGCGCTGGCCGATGCGGGATTCGCCGCGGTGCGCGCGCCGCTGCTGTCGTGGGGTTTCGGCGACGATCCGATCGCGACGCCGCGTGCGGTCGAGGCGTTGCTGGCCTCCTATCCCAACGCACCCATCGAGCGGCGCTGGACGCAGCCGGGCGCGATCGGCGCGCGCCGCATCGGTCATCACGGCTTCTTCGGCGAACAGCAGCGCGAGACGCTGTGGCGCGCGGCGCTCGACTGGCTCGAGCAGCGCTGCGCCTAGGAAGCCGGCGCCGGCAGCTTCGGCACCGGCGCCTGCCGCACGCGCCGGGCGAGCGCGATCGCCGACAGCACCACCAGGCCGCCCAGCAGCTGCAGCGGCCCGAGGCGCTCATGCAGCAGCAGCCAGGCGTACAGCGTCGAGGCCACCACCTGCACATACAGGCCGATGGCCCCCAGAGTGGCCGGCAGATGGGCGAGTGCGTAGGCGATCAGGCTCTGACCCAGGACCTGCGCACACAGTGCGCAGCCGATCAGCAGCCACCAGCCGCGCGCGCTGTCGGGGAAAAACTTCTGCAGCAGCGCCAGCGGCAGCAGCAGCAGCGTGAACACCAAGGTGGAAGCGAACATCACCACGCCGGTGCCATGCCGCGTGCGCAGGCGCGCCACCGCCAGGATGTAGGCGGCGTAGAAGCAGGCGGTGCCGAGCCCGAGTGCATCGCCCAGCAGCGCATGTCCGCCGCCGCCGAGCTTTGGCGCGAGGATCAGCAGCATGCCGCCGAAGGCGAGCGCGATCGCGGCCACGAATGCCGGCCGCGGCCGCTCGCCCCACAGCAGCCAGGCGAACAGAGTCACCAGCACCGGTGCGCAGTTGGCTTCGAGGGTCGAGGCGGCCACAGAGGTGAGCAGGATCGAGGCGTGCCACAGCCCGAGATCGCCCGCGAAGAATACCCCGGCCCAGGCGAACAGCGGCTCGCGCAGACTCGGCCGCGGTGGCGCGACCCGTCGGCGCTCGAGATACGCCCAGGCGGCGAGCAGCGGCAGCGCCAGCAGGCCGCGCCAGAAGGCGGTGGCGGTCGGTCCGGTCTCGGACATACGCACGAAGATCGGCGCAGTGCCGATCGCCAGCGCGCCGGCAAACAGCGCCACCAGCGCCAAAGCTTCTGTCGCGTTCGTCCGCTGTGACATCAGTTCAGTCCGGCGCGCATGATAGACGGGCACCGTGAAGGCTGTCTGGCATAATTGCCGCGCGGCATCTGACAGCGCCGCACAGGATGCATCGCCTGCGCAATCGCCTCATTCCTGCCTGCCTCGCGAGTCTGGTGTGCGCAGCCGCGATCGCCCAGGCGAGCACGCTGAGCGCGAGCGATGTCTGGATCCGTGTCACGCCCGGGAATGATGTGGCCGCGGCGTATCTCACCCTGCACAACGGCGGCACGCAACCGCTGGTGGTCACCGCGGTCAGCTCGCCGCGCCTCGCCATGGCGATGATCCACGAGACCCGCTTGGTCAATGGCCAGTCGACCATGCGCGCGCACGAAGAGCTGAGCATCGCCCCCGGTGAGACGCTGCGGCTCGCTCCCGGCGGACTGCACGTCATGCTGCATCAGACCAGCCGCCCGCTCGCGATCGGCGAGGTCGTGCCGCTCACTCTGCAGCTCAAGGGCGGCGGTTCGCTGACCGTCACGGCGCGCGTGCGCGCGCTCGGCGCGGGCGGCTAGCCGCTCCGCCACGCGTGACCACGACCGCGACACCGCTCGATCACGTCACGCCCTACGACCGCTGCGCATGGAGCGACATTGAGATCGAGGCGTGGCTGGCAAGTGGCGCACACCGTGCGGAACTGGGCGCCTACTTCGGCGCCGCCGAATACCGCGTGCTCGCTGCGCTCGCGCGCAAGGCGGCGGCGGCGCGTATCAGCCAGCCGCTGCGGGTGGTGGTGGTGCCCGGCATCATGGGGTCGCAGCTCGGACTGTTGCGCAGCGCACCGCTGCCGCACGACATCCTCTGGCTCGACCCGCTCGACATTCAGCTGGGACGACTGGCGGCGCTGCGCCTGCCAGGCCCGGCACCGGTGGCACCCTTGGGCGTGGTGCTGTTCTCGTATCTGCGTCTGAAGCTGTTCCTGCGCGCACGTGGCTTTGCGGTCGAGCTGCACGACTACGACTGGCGGCTGCCGATCGCCGCGGCGGGAGCGCAGCTCGCCGAGCGGCTGCGCGCGGCGCGTCCGGCGCGCCTGGCCCTGGTCGCGCACAGCATGGGAGGACTGGTGAGCCGCGCGGCGCTCGCACTGCCCGACACCGCTCACGTCGAACGGCTGGTGCTGCTGGGCACGCCCAATCATGGCTCGTTCGCCGCGCTGCAGGCGCTGCGCGGCACTTACGCGGTGGTGCGCAAGGTCGCGCGCCTGGTGAGCGCGGCCTCCGCCGAGAGTCTCGCCGCCGACATCTTCAGCACCTTCCCGAGTTTGTACGAACTGCTGCCCTGGGGCCGCGGCGCCGGCGGCGTGCAGCTGTTTGATGCCGCCGCCTGGCCGCGCAGCGGACCGCAGCCGCAACCGCAGCTGCTGCAGGCGGCGCGGGCACTGCGCGCGCAGCTGGCGCCGGCCGATGCGCGCTGCAGCGCCGTGATCGGCGTCGGCGCCGAGACGGTGACCGCGGCGCGGCGCCGCGCGGATGACTTCGTCTACGCGCTCACGCGCCTGGGCGATGGCACCGTGCCGGCAGCGAGTGCCGAACTCGCCGGCGCCCGCGGCTACTACGCGCGCGTCGCCCACAGCGAACTCACGCGCGATGCGCAGGTCGCCGCCACCGTGGTGGACCTGCTGGCGCGCGGCGCCACGGCGCGGCTGCCCGACCGCTGGAACAGCGCCAGCCGTGCGCGCGCCGAGGTGAGTGACCGGGCACTGCGGCGCACACATACCGCCAAAGTCGATTGGACTGCGCTCACGCCGGATGCGCGCCGGGTGTTTCTCGAGACCCTGAACGAGCCGCCGCACCTGAAGCTGCGGGTACCGGCAGCGCTGCGCCGCGCGCGCCGCTGAGCGACTTCAGGCGAACGCCTGGGCGATGGCCTCGCACTGGCGTGCGTCCGGCAGGCGACCACGTCCGCCGGCCAGGTTGTCGGTCAGATGCTCGACCTTGCCGGTTGCCGGGATGATGCAGGTCACCGCCGGATGGGCGCCGATGAACTTCAGCGCCAGCTGTCCCCAGCTGTTGGCGTCCAGCTCCGCCGCCCACGGCGGCAGCGGCTTGCCGCGCACCCGTTCGAACAACGCGCCGTCTTCGAACGGACGATTGACCAGCACCGCGACTCCGCGCTCGGCGGCGAGTGGCAGCAGCCGCTGTTCGGCGGCACGCGTCAGCGGGGAATAGTTGAACTGCACGAAGTCGAGCCGGTTGCGCTCCAGCACGCGCGCCAGTTCCTCGTGGGCCGAGACGGTGTAGTGCGTCACGCCGACGTAACGCACCTTGCCGTGCGCCTTCCAGTCATTCAGCGTGGCCAGCTGCGTCTCCAGATCGAGCAGGTTATGCACCTGGATGAGATCCAGACGCGGTGTCTTCAGCAGCTGTGCCGAGTGCGTCATCTGCTCGATGCCGGAGCGCTGCCCGCGGGTCCATACCTTGGTGGCAAGGAATGCGCGGCTGTGCATCGGCGCCGTCAGCAGCTCACCGAGCACCTGCTCGGCGCTCGAGTACATCGGTGAGGTGTCGATCAGTCGGCCGCCGGCGGCAAAGAATGCCGTCAGCACCTCGGTCAGCGGCGCGCGCTGTTCGGCGGAGGCGCCGACCTCGAACGGCCCGGAGGTGCCGAGGCCGATGAGCGGCAGCTCCTCACCGCTGGAGGGAATGCGGCGCGTGATCAGTTCGCTCGGCCCAGCGCTGGCGATGCGTGGGCCCAGGGTGGCAGCGGCCATGAGCTTCACTCCTCCTGCCAACAGCTCGCGCCGGTTCATGCCCGGTGATCCCCTCGCAGCGGTTCGGACCTCACGTTGCCTCCTCGCGCAGGACTTTTCCCCACGGGCTCGGCGCAGTCACCAGCGCCTGGCGGCGCGGCGCTGCCGGCATCAGATGAGACCAGCGTCGGTCTCGATGACACTGAGCGCGCCTGCGGTCACCACGCGCTCGAGCCCGTGGGTGAGGGGCAGCACCTGGGCCGCGTAGAAGGTCGCGCTGCGCAGCTTGGCTGCATAAAACTCGCGCTCACTCCCCTGCAGCTTCCGCCGCGCGATCGCCGCCGAACGTGCCAGCAGCCAGCCGCCCACCACGTAGCCGCACAGTTTCAGATAGGGGACCGAGACGGCCATGGCCGTGTCGGGGCGATTGCCGAGAGCCTGCAGCACGGAGTGGGTGGCACGCCGCAGGGCGCCGACCGCATCCAGGGCCGCCTTGGCGATGGCTGCGTCCTCGGTGGTGGCCGCGCTCAGGCTCTTGAGCTCGCCCTCCATCTCGTGCAGCAGCGCGCCCATCGCCGCGCCGCGATCACGTGCCAGTTTGCGTCCGATCAGATCGTTCGACTGGATGCCGGTGGTGCCTTCGTAGATGGTGGTGATGCGCACGTCACGCAGGTACTGCGCCGCCCCGGTCTCCTCGAT
>DATHMN010000083.1:0-2283 GCA_035487135.1 Steroidobacteraceae bacterium
GACCGCTGCGGCGTGATCGTCATCAAAGGCCTGAACCGTCCCGCCACCACTGGCGCGCATCCGCCGTATCCACAATGTTATGTCGCGTGGCATTACAGCCGTCCCATCAGGAGCAGCGCGACCACGACAACCAACACCACACCCAGCGCACCACTGGGCCCGTAGCCCCAATTGCGGCTGTGCGGCCATTGCGGAATGGCGCCGAGCAGCAGCAGCACCAGAACGACCAGCAAAATGGTTCCTAAAGTCATAGCCGTCTCCTCGAGAATGTGAGCGCGTGGCTGCATGAGCGTAGGCGCGTGCACGGCGCAGCTCCGTACGCTGACGAACAAAAGCCGCTCAGCGACCTGCGCCGTCATACCGAGCTAAGTCCCGCGGCAGCTCGCGGCGCGCTACGAATGAGGCGCTTGGGGTCATAGCTCATCGAGCCCGTAAAACATCACGGCCCGCGCACGGAGGCTGCGCGGGCCGAAGCGGATCAAACACGCTTGCCGTCTCGTCCTGGGTTACCTGAGCGTGGTGGGAGGATTGCTGATGATCACTTCGACGCGGCGGTTCTGCTGCCGCCCGGCAGCTGAATCGCTGCTTGCAACCGGGTCGCTCGCACCCCCACCCGAGGCAGAGAGCCGCAGGGCATTGATCCCCTGCCCGGTCAGGTACGACTTCACTGAGGCAGCGCGTCGCTCCGAGAGTCCCGGTCTGTAGCCCTCACTGCTGTCCGTGTACCCCTCGATGGCAGCAGTGCGGTCCGGATACTCATTGAGGAAGGTGACGAGCCTGTCGAGGTTGCTCGTGGCACCCACCCTCAAGTCAGCCCGCCCGCTCGCGAACAGCACGTCGCCCAGAGTCAGTACGAGCCCGTGATCGGTGCGCGTGGCCTGCAGCGCGTCGATCTGCCGCTGCAACTCCACGGTTTCCCGCTGTGAGCTGGCGGCATCCAGCTGCGCGGCATCCGCTTCACTGCGTGCCTCATTGGTCGCCACCCTCTGTTCGGCACGCGCCATCGCCACCTGATCCCGGGCGGCATCCGCTTCGTGTGTGCGCGCATTAAGGCGGGCACTCTCACGCTGCGCGCGCAGCGCCGCGTGCTGATCTTCTGCGAAGCTCGTTTCAGCCTGAGCTCTCGCGATCTCAACCTTACGATCGGCCATATAGACCCGGTATGCTGCCAACTCCCTGTCGTCCTGCGGTTGCTCGGCGACCCGCACCGCGGTGTCAGCCTCCTGCATCGCGAGCGGCGCGCGGCTGGCCAGGTTCGGATCGGACTGCAATTGCGTCAGCTTGTAACGCGCTTCCGCAGCGCCATCCGGCTTAACAGGTGCGCCCGCACAGGCGGCTAGCAATAGCGCAGCTACGCTCGCGGCGATGAGTGTCCTCGCTGGCATCGTTGGCTTGCGGCTGATGGTATTCATCGCTGGTCTCCCGGGTTGCGCTGCATCTCATCGGACAGCGTACCGTTGCTTCGCATCAATTCATCATTCACGGCTCTTGCCTTGACGTCCGCGGTTTTCGCGGACGCGAGCTCGGCTTCAACGCGCGACTCCTCCGCAAAGCGCTCTGCCAGCGTCATCTTCTGCTCCGCAGAGGCAGTGTCGGCCGATGCGAGCTTGGCGCGCGCCTCACTCAACTCCGCCGGCGCGTAGCGTCCGGCCTCCGCGCCCTCAGCCTGAGAAATCGCCCGTTGTGCGGCCTGCATGCTTGCGCTGGGCGCCGGTGGCGTCGATGCGCAGGCGGCCAGCAAGAGCACTCCTGTGAAGCCGACTGCCATACGCAGCAGCGCGTCACGATGTGCGGGTAATGTTGCGGTCATTTTCAGTTCTCCACTTGGTGACGGTGGATACCGCTGCCCGGCGATCCATCAGACCGCCGAGTCTCCGCGGTCGCGGCGGGCTGGTCGGTGCGCAGACGCACATAAGTAGAGAAGGCACACCGCGCGCGAATGCGCCGTCGGCAGGAAAGCGCGCGCACTCCACGCAACGGTGGTCAGATTGGCGCGGATGCGTCCCTTTCCCGCGTGGTGGAGCGACGCGCGGACTTCGGTCGCACGCGAGCCCGCAGCTGTGCGAGCCAGCCCCGCTCCGCCCATGGCTGCTCGATGCCGTCGCGAACCAGCTCGGGCTCGTCCCATGGGACGTCGTGATAGTCCAGCCGCACATGGGAGCTCGCGGCGTTTCGGTGCCACTCGCCCGGGAACAGCGCGATCACATCGTGACCGATCGTTGCAGCGGTCGCCGCCGGTGGACTACCCGTCAACTGGGCGTAAAGGGCGGCTGGCAGATCCCG
>DATHMN010000084.1:0-3501 GCA_035487135.1 Steroidobacteraceae bacterium
GCGTCCCAGGTGGCCGCTTCCTCGAAATACGCCGCGAGCGGCTCACTGGCCATGCTGCCCATCCGCGCGCGGGGCGGCGCTTGGCGGCGCCGGGGGATTGATGGGTTCGAGCTTGCCCTCGCAGCGCGGCTCATGGGAGGCGCAGGCGCCGAGTGCGAGGCACAGAAGCACCCCGGTACAGCGCACCAGGGCCTGCACAGCGCACACGTACCCCGTACGCTTCATGACAGCTCCCAGCGCGCGCGCGCGACCGTGCTGTGCGCGGTTGCGGCCGCTGGTGCGCTGAGTGCGCCGGTGGCGAGTGCCACGGCCCCGCCGCCGGCGCTGGCTCCCTGGCGCATGCCCCAGTGAACGAAGCGGCTCGCGACTCCGAAGGTGCTCAGGGCGATGCCGCCGGCGAGCGCCGAGGCGATCGGCATCACTTGGCGCATCAGCAGGAACACCAGCACCGCCACCAGCACCATGTCCAGAGCATCCACCGTGACGATGGCCGCACCACGGGCCGCGGTCTGCTGCGCATAAGACTCGACCACCTGCAGCAGTAACGCCGCCACCAGCACCGTGAGGATGGTGATGAGGGCGTAATTCGCCAGCTGCGCCACCCAGGCCTCGAAGAAGCGGCGCGTGGTGTCGAAGAGCAGAAGAGCGATGAAGAGCGGTCCGAGCGCGAGCAACACCGCCAGCGCAACACTGGAGAGGGCCACGAGGAACATGGTGTACACGCACAGCAACCCGATCAGCACCCACACGACCGCGCCGGCCACGTAGTAGCCGAAGTCACCACTGAACACCCCGCCGTTGTTCCACAGATAACCGGCCACGGCGCCGCCACGACTCCAGATGACATCCAGAGTGGTCACCGGGTCGGTGGTACCGACCACCGCGGCCGCGAGCTGCGCCGGCGCACGGTAGAAGGTGTCGACGATGAGACTGTTGTAGAGCCACAGATGCAGCGCGGCACCCAGGACTACTGCCAGGGTCACGAGGCGCTTCAGACCCGCGGTCAACGGCTCTTCAATACGGCCGGTGAGCTGTAGATAACCCCAGACCATGACGTACACGGTCGCGAGTGTCACGATGGCAGGCTCGAGGCTAGCGGCCACGACGCTCGTGTTGCTGCCGATATAGTTCGTGAGCTGGCCGTTCAGCCACATCCAGAACGTTGCGAAAAACCCCATCGCATGGCTCCTCGGCGGCGCTACGGGTGCGGCTGAAAGCGGCCCGCGAACGCGCCGTGTCCGGCGATGGTCAGTTCACGGGTACGCTGTGTGTCTGCCTGCTCATCCGCGTGCACCGTCTGGAACAGCACCTGCAGTTTGGTGCCCTCGTTCTGCAGCATCCCGGCCTCGGCGCTGATACGTGCCTGCAGATCGAGTGCCGCCTTGGGGTCGCTGGCGTGGCCGATGGCGTCGATCAGCTGCTGCAGGGCGGCGAAGCGGCCGCTGGCATTGGCGAGGGCCTCGTGCGTGAGACCCAGCAGGAGCGCCGCACTCTGGCGCTGCGACTGCAACTGGGCGACTGCCTGGGGCGGCAGGGCCGCGAGCTGCGCATTCGAGAGGGCTGACTCAGCAAGGAGGGCCGCGCGCACATCCGCGTTCAGAGCGGCGAACGCGCTGCCCGCCTGCGCAGCGCTCTGCAGCGCCGCCGCGTCCGTGGGCAGATAGTTGCGCGCCATGCCGCTGAGCAGCCGCTCCATGCCGCGATCGCCGGTGAGGGCCTGAAACTGTGCCTGCGCCTGAGTCAGCTGGCTGCGCGCCGTCGCCAGCTGCTGTTCGAGCGTTTGTACTTCTGTAACCAGCTGCGTGAGGGATGCGACGTCGATGACGGCAAACTGTGCCCGCACGGCGGGCGCCGTGGCGATGAGCAACGCGAATCCGAGCCATGTCCCGATGCGAGGTGTTCTCATTGGCATGCTCCTTGGGTTTGCATGAGCAGGGTCAGTCGCCCTCGCCCGAGTTAAGAAAGAACGGTAACCACTGGGCCGGATCGCGTCCGTGCTCGGCCATGAGCCGGTGCATGCGCGCCACGTGGCGTGCACGCCCGGAGATGACCGCCAGTTCCGCCTCACAGCCCTTCAGATCGAGCCGGCACACGACGCTGTGGTGACCCTGCTTGACCAGAAACGAGCGCGAACCCGGTTCCAGCTGCTCGCGGATCAGCTTGAACTCCCGTTCGCTCACGCCGAAGCCGCGCGTGTACTCCTCGGCGCTCGCGTCCGCATTCGGAAAAAACACCTTAGTGGGCGTCTGCTCGATGATGGTGCGGCTGATGGGGCTGGCCAGCACGTCGCTGGCACTCTGAGTCGCCAGACACATCACCGCGTTTAACTTGCGCCAGGTCTTCGGCCCCTCCTTGGCGAAGCTCTCGAACGCCGGATCGGACAGGAGCCGCCAGAACTCATCCATCCAGCACACCAGGCGCCGACCGTCGAGCAGCTGGCGCACCAGGTGGAACATGTACAGCGTCAGGGGCGCGCGGGTGATTTCGTGTTCGAGGAACTCCGTGACGTCAAAGCCAATCACGGTACGCCCGGCGAGCCGAGCGACGACCGAGTCGGCCGGGTTGTCGAATGCCCACGCATAATCGCCCTGCGCCGCCGCGCACCAGCGCCCGAGGCGCGCGTGTATCCCCTCGGGGTCGGTCGGATCCAGAAAGTCGATGAGACGTGACAGGCGCCGTGCCGAGTGCTCGAGCGCGAGCGTACCTCGCAGTGCCTGATCCAGATCCGCACTCTCGCGCGCACTCGGCGCACCAGCGCCCGCACGACGCACCAGCAGGCGCAGCCAGGTCTTGAGAAACTCCACGTGCTGAGGTGCTTCCGGCAGCTGCAGCGGGTTAAAGCCCGTGGCCGTGCCATGGCGCAGCTCAAAGTATTCTCCGCCGAGCGCGCGCACCAGGATCTCGAGTCCCCGGTCCTTGTCGAAAATCACCTGCGTGGCGCCCTGCTGCATCAGGAGGGTCACGAGAAAGCCGATGAAGACGGTCTTGCCCGAACCGGTCGGACCACAGATGAGCGTGTGGCCGGTGTCCTTGCGGCTGCCCCCGTCCGGATCGCTCGGGTCGCTGGCATGCAGCGAGAAGTAGTAGGGGGAGCGCGCGCTGGTGCACAGCAGTGCCAGTGCATTGCCCCAGTGATTGCCGCTGGCGCGGCCGCTCGGATAGTTGTGAAATGGCGCCATCGCGGCGAAGTTGCGCGAGGTGATGGGGGCCTTGCGCGGGCGCATGGGGAAATTCCCAGGCAGCTGCGCCCAGAATGCGGCCTCGAGGGCCAGATCCTCGCGCGCCACCGTCATACCGGTGTCCGCCAGCAGGCTGCGCGCCAGCGCCACGTTGTCGTTGAGGGGTTTCAAGCGCCAATCCGCCGCCTCATCCGCGCTCTCGAGCTCGGCGAGCACCTGCAGCGAGAGATGATGATCGCCGATCGCGAACTCGTTGCTGGCCAGCCCATCCAGGGCGTCCTTGAGCTGCGCCGCCTGCGAGACCGCGAAGTCCCCCGCATTG
>DATHMN010000085.1:0-4253 GCA_035487135.1 Steroidobacteraceae bacterium
TGATGTCCGCCGAGCGCACCACCCACAGGCTCACACCCTCCTGGCGGCGGGTGTACACATCACGCGCGTGCTCGATCGCCATGCGCGCATCCGCGGCGTGCAGGCTGCCGACGTGCTTGTGCTCGAGCCCGGCGCGCGAGCGGATGAAGACCTCGAACAGCGGCCAGTCGTTGCTCATGATGTCGTTCCTAAGGCTCAGGCGACCTGCGCCGTGCGGGCGCGCTGCTTCGCCGCGTGCGCCGCGGCCGCCTCGCGCACCCACAGTCCCGCCTCGTGAGCCGCGCGGCGCGCCTCCAGCCGCTCGCGGTTGCAGGGCCCGTGGCCCTTCAACACCGCGTGAAACTCGGCCCAGTCGATCGGCCCGATGAGGTAGTGCTGCGTGCCCTCGTCCCAGCGCAGCTGCGCATCGGGAATGCTCAGGCCGAGGAACTGCGCCTGCGGCACGGTGACGTCGATGAACTTCTGCCGCAGCTCGTCGTTGCTGAAGCGCTTGATCTTCCAGCGCATCGACTGCGCGGTGTGTTTCGAGTCGGCATCGCTCGGCCCGAACATCATGATCGACGGCCACCACCAGCGCGCCAGCGCATCCTGCGCCATGGCGCGCTGCTCGCGAGTGCCGCGCGCAAGGGTAAGCATGATCTCGAAGCCCTGCCGCTGGTGAAAGCTCTCCTCCTTGCAGATGCGCACCATGGCGCGCGCATACGGTCCGTAGGAGCAGCGGCAGATGGGGATCTGGTTCATGATGGCCGCGCCGTCCACCAGCCAGCCGATGGCGCCGACGTCCGCCCAGGTGAGCGTCGGATAGTTGAAGATGCTCGAGTACTTCGCCGCCCCCGACAGCAGCTGACGCAACATCTCCTCGCGCTCGATGCCGAGCGTCTCGGCGGCACTGTACAGGTACATGCCGTGGCCGCCTTCGTCCTGCACCTTGGCGATCAGCACCGCCTTGCGCTTGAGCGTCGGCGCGCGCGTGATCCAGTTGCCCTCCGGCAGCATGCCGACGATCTCCGAGTGTGCATGCTGCGAGATCTGGCGGATCAGAGTCTGGCGGTAGGCTTCCGGCATCCAGTCCTTGGGCTCGATCTTCTCGTCGGCATCGATGCGCGCCTGGAAGCGCGCCGCGCGCTCCTCCCCCTCGCCGGCCGCTGCCGGCACCGGCTTCCCCTCGTTGTCGAGTGCCTGGGTGTACATGCTGCCGTACGCCGCCGCTGATAGGACGCAAGGGTAGCACATGCGTTCTGCGCGCAGCGGCAGCGAGCGCGTCCCCGCGGCGACGCGGCGACGCGCGCATCAACGGGCGGGGCGCGCGGCAGTGAAAACGGTCGCGCTACCGTGCTGCCTGGCTATTGCCGCAGCAACCGCAGCTGCCACACTTCCTTGCCGGTCGCCATCATCAGCGGGCGCAGCGCCAGCATGCCGGACTTGCCGATGGCGCGCTCGAGCTGGCTGAGCTCGGCGAGCTTGGCGCGCGTCTCGGCATCGAGCGGCGGCACGGCGAAGCCTGCTTCGCGCAGCAGCAGCACGCCCTTGGCGCGCACCGCGAGCTCGCCGTGCACGCGCAGGTAGCACAGCATGTCCGCCAGCACTTCGCCGCGGAAGCGCTCCCGCAGCGTCTGCATATAGTGCCCGGCACGGCTGCCCAGGAACTTGCCGGTGCTTATCGATTCGAGCAGCTGCACATCGGAATCCAGATCCACCTCGATCCAGGTGCGCAGGATGCGTTCGCTGTGGTCGAACACCAGGTAGATCACGAACGGCAGCACCAGCAGTGTGGCGAGCGTGGCCAGTGCCGGCCGCGCCAGCAGGTAGTTGTAGCCGGTGTGCAGGGCGACCGCGGCCAGCAGCCCCGGCAGCAGCAGGTGCAGGCCGCCGCTCGGTCGCCGCTCGTGCAGCATGTTGGTGATCATGGCGAGGATCGCCGCCGTGCCGCCGTGCATGATCGCGGTGCCGAAGCCTCGGATCACCTGCACGGCGAGCACCGTGTGCGGTCGCGCGGCGAGGTAGTAGAGATTCTCGACGACCGCAAAACCGGTGCCGATAGCGAAACCGGCAATACCGGCGTCGACCGGCAGACCGACGCGCCGCGTGCGGATCAGGAAGATCAGCAGCGCCGCCTTCAGCGACTCCTCAATCCACGGAGACACGTAGCGGGAGTAGGTGACGAACGAGCCGTGAAAATGCGCGAAAGCGAGGTTGTTGAGCAGGTAGCTCGCAGCGGCGGCGAGCGCGCCGCTGGCGAGCAGCGCGAACATCATCCGCAGCCGCACGAGCTTGTAGCCATCGAGCTGTACCAGTCCGGCGAGGAACAGCAGCACCGGCAGCAGCGCGATCGGCGCGCGCATCAGCACCTCGCTGCTCATGGGGATGCCTGCCTGCCGCGCCCCATCACAGCACCTGCAGCGACAGCATGAATTCGGTGGTGGCGAAGCCGCCGTTGGAAAAGCCGCGCGCAGTTCCGATCGACAGCATCATCGGCCAGCGATGCATGACCTGCAGCTGGAAGTCGAGCTGGGCACCGACGTCATAGGCCTTCTGCCGGTAGGCGGCGTTGTTGAAATCGGTCTCGAGAGCGGTGGCGAACAGCTCCGGGCGCGCCCAGCTGGCGTAGAAACCCGGGGAACCCAGCGCCTCGAAGCGCACCGGCGGCAGACACCATTCGAGCATCGTCCTGACCAGCGACTTACCCTGCAGGGCATCGATGTCGAAGCCGGGCATGCTCAGCAGACTGCGATAGCGCTGCGCACTGCCGTTGGCACCGCTGTCGACGTAGTTGTTGCCGAAGCCGCCGAGGTAGAAATTCGACAGCGCATTGTCGCGCGGGCCCGCCGACATGCCGGCGCCGGTGCGCAGCCAGATCGAGGAATGGTCGAGCGGCAGCGGGAAGCCAACATCGTACGTGCCGGTGACGCTCGGTATGAATTCGCCCGGTGCGGCGTAGGCGTGCGCCTTGAGCGACCAGCTGTCACCGGTCTCGGCATCCACCGCCCCGGGCGATCGGCGCGTGTCGACGGAGCTGAGGCCCGCTTCCGCGGTGACCAGATTTTGCGTGGGCGACAGCACGTTCTGGAAGCCCGGTAATGTCACGAGATCTCCATAAAAGGCCACCTTGGCGGTGAAATCCATGGTCTGCGGCGGATCGTAGACCAGGAAGTGGTCGTAGCCCACGTAAGCGTTATAGCCCGCGAGGCTGCGTTTGGTCGGGCCGAAAAGGTCGTAGAAATCGGCGAGGTTCCAGGCGGCTCCGGCCGTCCATTCGGGCATGTGCGCCGTGACCATGACGTGCAGCCGTTGCTTGGAAGGCAGGTCGTCGTCCGGGCTGTAGCTGCTGTCCACATTGATCCAGTCGAGGCCCAGCGGATCGCTGAAGTGGGCGTTGGCGCCGAGGGCCTTGGAGCTCTGGTAGCCCTCGATTATCGGGATGAGCGAATCGAGCGACAGCGCGCCCGCCGGGCGGTACGGACCCTGGCGCACGATCTGGGATTCATACGGGATGCTCGCGGGCGCGGCCGTGACCCAGCTTTGTACCTCGGGATACTTGGAGGCCACCTGCTCGCCGAGGAACGTGACGGCGCTCAGGTCCTCCGTCGGCTTTGCGTCGATCTGCGTAGGCACGAATCCCTTCGCCGAGTAGCGCAGCACGATGAGCTCGCCATCGTCGAGCGGCAACGGGCGGAAAAGGCCGATGGCAGCGTTGCTCATGGCCTCGAGCTTCTCGCTGGCGAGCTCGTAGCGGTAGATGTTCGACACCCCGGTATAAAAGCTGCTGCCGTACAGATAGCGGCCGTCGCGCGAGAACACGAACCCTTCCGGTACCGACCCGCCCATCGTGAGCGTGTGCAGCGGCGTGGCCTCGCCCTTCGCCAGCGCTGCGGTGGACATCACCCTGACCTGCGTCACCTGCGGCGAACCGACGCGCGGACCGGGGCCGGAGACCGACATTGAGACGAGTGAGCCGTCAGGGGACAGATCGAGATCAAAGGCCTGCTCGTTGTCGGGGAAGACGTACAGTTTGTACCACTCCTTGTAGGGTGGCGGCAGCCGCACCAGCACGTCGCGCCCGTTGACGAACCGCAAACCCCAAAGCGAGCGGTCGGCCGGGTTATATACGATGTCGCCGATGCGGGCCGCGTGGAACAGCATGTGCGTCTTGCCGGTGCGCAGGTCGAGCGCCTCGATGTTGCGATAGGTGGTGACATTGTTGCTGGTGAAGAACAGTGTTTCCGTTTGCGGGTCGTAGGCGAGCGAGGTCACCG
>DATHMN010000086.1:0-23120 GCA_035487135.1 Steroidobacteraceae bacterium
GGCGGCCAGGCAGGGATCGCGCGCATCGCGGCGATGTTCCCGCTGCAGCGTCTCGCCGAGCCCGGCGACGTCGCAGCCGCCTGCCTGTATCTCGCCTCGCCCCTGGCAGCCTACGTGAGCGGTGCGCTGCTCGCCGTGCACGGCGGCGGCGAGCGGCCGCTGTTCCAGCATCTGGCGCAGAGCGCTCCGTGAGCGCGCCTGCCCCACAGGTCGCGGTCGTCACCGGCGCGAGCCGCGGCGCTGGCAAGGGCATCGCGCTGGCACTCGGTGCCGCCGGCATGACGGTCTATGTCACCGGCCGCTCGAGCCACGCGAGCCTTGGGCGACTGAAGGACACCGCACTCCCGGGGACGGTGCCCGAGACGGCCCGCGCGGTCACCGCGCTCGGCGGGCGTGGCGTTGCCGTGCCGTGTGACCACCGCGACGACGGCGCGGTGCAGGAATTGTTTGCCCGCGTCGCCGACGAGTCGCGCCGCCTCGACATCCTGGTGAACAACGCCGCCAGTATTCACGATGACCTCATCGAGCCGGGCGGTTTCTGGGAGAAGCCGCTCGAGCTCGCCGAGATTCTCGACGTCGGCCTGCGTTCGGCCTACGTGGCGAGCTACTACGCTGCGCCACTCATGGTCGCCGGGCGTTCGGGGTTGATCGCCTTCACATCCTCGTTCGGTGCCAGCTGCTACATGCACGGTCCGGCCTACGGTGCGCAGAAGGCCGGACTGGACAAGTTTGCCGCCGACATGGCGGTCGACCTGCGGCCGCACAACGTCGCCGCCATCTCGCTGTGGCTCGGGCCACAGCTGACCGAGCGCACCGCCGTAGCCGCGCGTAACCGGCCGGACCAGTACCAGGATTTCATGCGTCACGGCGAGACCCCACAGTTCAACGGCCGCATCATCCACGCACTCGCGCGCGATCCGCAGCTGCCCTCGCTCAGCGGCCAGACGCTGATCTCCGCCGAGGTGGCCGCGCGCTACGGCATCACCGAGGAGGGCGGCCGCGTGCCGCCCTCGTATCGCGAGCAACTGGGGGCACCGCGCATGCCGCACCCCGCCCAGGTGAGATGAGGTGAGCAAGCCTCCGACCCAGCGCGAGCTGCGCGATGCCTTCGGACTGTTTGCCACCGGCGTCACGGTGATCACCGGGGTGCGCCCGGATGGCGAGCCGGTGGGCGTCACCGCCAATTCCTTCACCTCGGTATCGCTCGAGCCGCCGCTGCTCTTGTGGTGTCTGTCGAACGGCAGCAGCGGCCTGCCGGCATTCGTCCCCGCCGCACCCTTCGCGGTCCACATCCTCGAGCACCACCAGCTGGAGCTGGCGCTGCACTTCGCGCGCCGCGCGCACGACAAGTTCGAGGTCGATCCGCACTGGCGCAGCAAGCCGCACCCGCCGCACCTGGCCGAGGCACTGTGCCGCTTCGACTGTGTGGTGCGCGCCAACCACGATGGCGGCGACCACGTCATCATCGTGGGCGAGGTGCGCACGATCGCGCGCGCCCCCGGGGCGCCGCTGGCGTTCCACTCCGGGCGCTTCGGCAGCTTCAGCGCCGACCCCGGCGTGGGCAAGGTCGACATTTGGGAAGGTCTCGAGGACCGCTGGTACTAGGGCTCAGGCACGCGCCGGTGCGCCGGGCTGATAGTCGCCATAGCTGGTGTAGCCCTCGGCGCCCGGCGTGTACAGCGTGCGGCGGTCGAAGTTCGCGAGCGGCCAGTCCTGGGCGCAGCGCGCCACCAGGTCCGGGTTGGCGATGAAGGCGCGGGCGAACGAGACCGCATCGCCGGCCGCATCCGTCAGTGCCCGGTTGGCAGAAGCGAAATCGAAGCCGTCGTTGAGGATCAGTGGGCCACTGAAGTGCGCGCGCGCGAGCGCGAACGCATCCAGCTGCCTCACGGGCGAGCGCACCACGTGCAGGTAAGCGAGCGGCAACGCCCGCAACGCCTGCAGCAGTGCGCGGTAGGTCTCGCCCGGATCGGCGTCGTACAGGTCATTGAAGGGGTTGCCCGGACAGATGCGCAGTGCCACGCGCCCGGCGCCATACACCGCCGTCAGCGCCTCGAGCGTCTCCACCACGAAGCGCAGGCGCGCGTTGACACTGCCGCCGTAGCCGTCGCTGCGCTGATTGGTGCCGGTGGAGAGAAACTGCATCGGCAGATAGCCCGAGGCGGCATGCAGCTCGAGCCCGTCGAAACCGGCGTGCTGCGCGGCGCGCGCGGCCGCGGCAAACTCGCCGATCACGCCCGCCACCTCGGCCGTGGCAAGTGCCGTCGGTGTGTCGAACTCGACCAGCCCCGCGCTGTCGGTGAAGATCCGGCCGCGGGCGCGCAGCGCCGAAGGCGCGACGGTGCGCGCCGCCGGCTCCTTGTTGTAGTGACTGGCAATGCGGCCGCAGTGCATCAGCTGCAGCACGATGCAGCCGCCGGCGGCGTGCACTGCCGCGGTGACACGCTGCCACGCGGCGATCTGGGCTGCGCTGTACATGCCGGGCGTGCGGCAGTAGCCCTTGCCGTGCATGGAGGGCTGGGTTCCCTCGGTGACGATCAGCCCGGCCGCGGCGCGCGCGGCGTAATACTGCGCGCTCAGCTCGCCCGGCACATCGCCCGGCTGCGCACGGTTGCGCGTCATGGGTGCCATGACGATGCGATTACGGAGCATGAGCCCGCCGAGCGCGACCGGCTGCAGCAGCGCTTGCATTACAGCCGCCTCAGCGCACGCGGATCTTCGGATCCGGCGTGCCGCGCCGCATGCTGGCGAGGAACTGCTCGAGCGGTGCCGGCGCTGCCACCTGCGGGCGCTCGGCCGGTGCACTCGCCCAGAACTCTTTCCATGACGGCCACAGCGCGTGCCAGCTGCCATCGTAGGGCTCACGCGCAGGCCAGCGGATCTTGCGCTCGCCGAGCGGTGGCTTGTTGAGATCGGTCGCGTACCAGTAACACGGCAGGCGGCGCCGGAAGAGCCAGCGGCCGCCGATGCGTTCGTAGTCATCCCAGTAGAGCATCTGCATGATGACCCAGTCAGTCGCGGTCTCATGCTCGTTCTTGGAATAGACCACGCCGTGCGCGTGCTCGGCGTCGGTGAACTCGATGATGTGGCCGCCGAGGTGATGCGCGCTGCCGGTGAACTGCTCGCGCAGCATCGCATCGGCCCAGCGCTTGAGGTGCTCGCGGCCGCTCTGATCACGTCCGACGCGGATGTCGGGCGCGAACAGGTTGACGTGCGCGTCCAGGTCGCGCATGTCGAGCGACAGGGCGTACTTGGCCGCCAGCATGCGGATCTCCTCGAGCGCTTCGAGCCGCTCGACACGCGCCGCGAGGTCGCCGGGCTGCACGCTAGAGCCTGTGAATGACTGCGTCGCCGAAGCGTTTCAGGCCGTCCAGCTGTGCGCCGAGCGGCAGGCTCGGGTCCATGCCCCAGGGGGCGACGCAGGCGTCCGTGACGCCGAGTTCTGCCAGCCGCTGGAAGTCAGTCACGCTGCGCGCAGCCATGTCGAAGCCGTGAATCTCGAAGTCGCTGCGCGCATCGCTGGGGCAGTCCGCGCGCAGGCGGTTGAGCTCACCGATGAGGGTCGCCAGCGTCTGCAGATCGGTGTTGGCGGATACCCAACCGTCACCCAGGCGCGCGGCGCGCTGCAGCGCCGCGCGCGAATGGCCGCCGACGATGATCGGCACGGGACGGCGCGGCACCGGGTTCATCTTCATGCGGCCGAAGTCGTAGTTGTCGCTGTGAAATTCGAAGAAGTCGCCGCTCATCGCGCCGCGCAGAATCGCGATGCACTCATCCATCAGCTGGCCGCGCTTGGCGAAGTCGACACCGTTGTAGCTGAAGTCCTCGCGCCACGGACTCAAGCCCGCGCCCAGCAGGATGCGCTCGCCCGCGAGCACCGCCAGGGATGCCAGCGCCTTGGCCAGCACCAACGGCTGGCGGGTCGGAACCTTGAGCACACTCGGGTAGAAGCGGATCTTGCGCGTGACCGCGGCCATCCAGCTCATCGCCACCAGCGGTTCGATGAACGGCATGCCGCCGATGTAGGCGCGGATCGCGCCGGTGTCGGCATACGGATATTGCGAGTCGGTGTGTTCGGGATAGAAGAAGCTGTCGGGCAGTCCCACCGAGCTGAAGCCGGCGTCCTCGGCCGCGCGCGCGATGGTCTGGTAGTCGGGGGGACGGGCGAACGCCAGCTGCAGGGTAAAACGCATCGGCTGCGGACCTCCGGCTGCGGCGTATTGTGCCGCGTCCGATTAAATATTTATACTGGAGTCTACTTTACCACGACGCGGAACTGAGCCAAGCGGATGGACGTGAGCAGGGCGATGCCGGTGGCCGATGGTGTGGCCGCCCTGACCGCGCCCGGCCAGCCGTTCGAGCTGGTAGAGCGGCAGGTGGGAGCGGTTTGCTGTCGTGTCTTCAAGAACGCGCCGCACGCGCTCGGTCAGCTGTACGCCGCGGCCGCAGCGCACGGCGAGCGCGAGTTCATCGTCGGCGAGGGCGCGCGCCTGAGCTATGCGGGCTTTTTCGCGCAGGCGGCCGCGCTTGCGGCCGACTGCGCCGCGCATGGCATCGCGCGCGGCACCCACGTCGCAATCCTCATGCGCAACCGTCCCGAGTGGATGCTCAGTTTCGTGGCCCTCACCGCACTCGGGGCCGTGCCGGTGCTGGTCAACAGCCGCGGCAGCGCGGACGAGATCGGCCACAGTCTGCGCGCCACCGCCTGCCGTTACGTGCTGGCGGACGCACAGCGTGCGGTACTCCTGGCACCGGCGGGCCTCGGTTCACTCGACGGCCTGGTGCTCGGCGAGCGTCCGGGCGCGCTGCGCCACTGGCGCGAGTTCGCGGCGGCGCTGGCGGCCGGTGCAGGTGCTCCGCTCCCCCAGGTTCCCTGCGATGCGGAAGACCCGGCGCTGATCATGTTCACCTCCGGCACCACCGGGCGGCCGAAAGCTGCAGTGCTGCATCATCTGGGCGTGCTGACGGCGCTCATGGCCAATCAGCTCAGTGCCGCCGTTCTCGGCGCACGCCTGGCAGCCCAGGCGGGCATCGATCTGGCGACGCTGGCGCGGCGCGCGCCGCAGCCGTGCACGCTGTTGGTATTTCCGCTGTTTCATACCAGTGGCTGCCTGTCCGTGTTCCTGGCGAACCTCGCACGCGGCGGCAAGATCGTGCTGCTGCCGCGCTGGAGCGCGCGCGCGGCACTGCAGCTGGTAGCAGAGGAGCGCGTCACCTCCATTCCGGCGGTGCCGGCCATGCTGTGGGATCTGCTCAATGAACCCACGCGCAGCAGCTTCGACACCGCCTCGCTGGTCAATCTCGGCACCGGCGGCCAGGGGATGCCGGCGAATCTGCTGCAGGCCATCCGCGCGGCCTATCCGCGCGCCGTGCTCGGTACCGGCTACGGCATGACCGAGACCAACGGCATGGTGTCGCTGCTGATGGGTGCCGAGTATCTGCAGCATCCCGAGAGCGCCGGGCGCCCGCTGCCGACCGCCGAAATCCGCATCGTCGATGAAGGCGGCCGCACGGTAGCGGACGGCGCCAGCGGCGAGGTCTGCATCCGCAGCGCGCAGAACATGCACGGCTACTGGCAGGATGCGGCCGCGGATGCCGAGCGGGTGCGCGACGGCTGGCTGCATTCCGGCGACATCGGCCGCCTGGACGCAGCCGGGCTGCTGCACATCGTCGGCCGCAGGACCGACATGGTCATCTGCGGCGGCGAGAACATCTATTGCGCGGAGGTCGAGCGCGTGCTGCTGCAGCATCCGGGAGTCCTCGAAGCGGTGACGCTCGGGCTCCCCGATGCGCGACTCGGGGAGCGACTGGCGGCGGTGATCGTCGCACGCGCCGGCAGCGCACTCAGTGCCACTGAGCTCGCGCAGTTCTGCGGCGCGCAGCTGGCGGACTACAAACTGCCACGCGAGTGGCGCTTCGAGTCCGGTCCGCTCGAGCGCAACGCGACCGGTAAGGCGCTGAAGGAGCGACTGCGCACGCGGGTGTTCGGGCACTGAAGATGGCCTATCCACGCGATATCCGTATCGTCGATCTGATGATGGGCATTCCGGTCAGTCAGACCAATGAGGAATGGTACGAGCAGTTCAAGCCGCTGTTGATGGACGAGGAGAGCCGCCGGCAGTTCCGCATGCCGGCGCAGTACCTGTTCAACGACGTGCCGCATCTCGAGGCGCAGTCCGACTACGTGAGTTTCCTCATCGGACAGATGGACCGTTTCGGCATTGCCGTGGCACTGGTGGGCATGGCCGAGCCGCAACAGGCGCAGGCCGCGCAACGCGCCCACCCGGGGCGCTTCATTTTCGACTATCCGGCCAATCCCAACCGCGGCATGGACGAGCTGCGGCGCATCCGCCAGCTGCACAGCGCGGTGCCGCTGTCCTCGGTGAGCGTGTTTCCCTGCGGCCTCAATCCGCAGGTGCCGATCAATGACAAGAAGATGTATCCGCTCTACGCCACCTGCGTGGAACTCAACCTGCCGCTGCTGGTGAACGTCGGGGTGCCCGGTCCGCGCGTGCCGCTTGAGCCGCAGCGGGTTGAGCACCTGGACGAGGTGTGCTGGTTCTTTCCCGAGCTCAAGCTGGTGATGCGCCACGGCGCCGAGCCGTGGGAGCAGCTGGCGGTGAAACTCATGCTGAAGTATCCGAACCTCTACTACTCGACGAGCGCCTTTGCGCCCAAGCATTACCCGCAGGCGATCATCGACTACGCCAATACGCGCGGTGCGCACAAGATCATGTACGCCGGTTACTACCCGATGGGTCTGTCGCTGGAGCGGATTTTCGCCGAGCTGCCGCAGGTGCCGTTCCGCGACGAAGTCTGGCCGCAGTTCCTGTCGCACAACGCCCGCCGGGTATTCGGCATCCCGGAGTCGGGATGAAGGCCGAGTCCCACGCCGGCGCGTCCGGCCCGGCGGCGACCCGCGAGTACCTGAATGCCCTGAGCGGCGAGGAACTGCTGCGCTGGCGCACGGCGCCCTTTGCCGCACGTCCCGCGCTCGCCGAACGCGGCTTCGACATGCCGCTGCCGTTCGGCTGGTTCGTGGTCGCTTACAGTGACGAGCTGGCGGTGGGGCAGGTGAAGGCGCTGCGCTATTTCGGGCGCGATCTCGCCCTGTGGCGCGGCGCCGATGGTGTGGCGCGTATGCTCGATGCTTACTGCCGCCATCTGGGCGCCAACATGGGCTTCGGCGGCCGCGTACACGGCAACCTGCTGGAGTGCCCGTTCCATGCCTGGCGCTACGACGGTGAAGGCAGTGTGCGCGAGATTCCTTACGCGCGGGTGATTCCGCCGCAGGCGCAGCGGCAGTGCGTGCGCCACTGGCCGATGGCAGAGAAGAACCGCTTCGTCTGGGCCTGGTACCACCCGCAGGCTGTGGCGCCGCTGTGGGAGGTGGAGGACTTCAGCGAGACGAGCAATCCGGAGTGGACCGAGTACGAGAGACACGAGTGGCTGGTCTACTGCCCGCTGCAGACCACGGCCGAGAACGGTGTCGATGTCGCGCACTTCCGTTACGTCCACGGCACCGCCTCCTACCCACAGTGGCGTGTGCGTGTCGACGGCCACCGCCGTGAGGCCTCGGTGGATGCCAAAATGGAGACGCCACGCGGCGTGGTCGATGGCAACATCTCTTACGGGGTCATCGGACCCGGACAGCCATGGACGCGCTTCAGCGGCATCTGCGAAACGCTGCTGGTGACTGGCTGTACGCCGATCGAGCCGGACGTCCTGCATCTGCGCTTCGCCTTCACGCAGCAGCGTGCCGACCAGCAAGGCCCGCGGGCCGGTGTGGCGCGCGCCATCATCAAGGACATCTGCCGGCAGCTCGATCAGGACAAAGTGGTCTGGGACCGGCAGCGTCACGTCCCGCAGCCGCTGTTATGCGACGGCGACGGGCCGATCGCGCTGTTCCGCGACTTCTTCCGCCAGTTCTACGCCGAGTGGCAGCCCGGCGCCCCGCAGCCGCGGGCGCCGCGGCCGCTCGAGCGCCAGGGCGGCTGAGCCGGGAGGCGCGCGTGCAGTTTGTGCATAGTGAAGAGCAGCAGCTGATCCGTGACAGTGCGCGCGAACTGCTGGCCGCGCACGCCACCCCCGCGCAGGTACGCGCCACGCTGCAGCAGCCTCTGGGGTACGACCCGGAGCTGTGGCGGCAGATGTCGAGCGAACTCGGCTGGGTCGGTCTCGCGCTGCCAACCAGTTGTGGCGGCGCGGGACTGGGCTGGGTGGAGCTGTGCCTGCTGCAGGAAGAGCTCGGCCGCAGGCTGGTCGCATCGCCGTTCTTCGGCACCGCCGCGCTGGCCGCGCCGCTGGTGCAGGCGCTGGCGAGCGAGGCGCAGCAGCGCGTGCTGCTCAGCCGGATCGCGAGCGGCAAAGTGCGCATCGCCTGTGTGCTCGGCGGCGCCGACGGCCGGCCACCCCCCGAGGGTGTCAGCGTCGAACTGCGCGCCGGGCGCGGCGGAGCGCGCCTGCAGGGCGTGGGCGATTTCGTCATTCATGGCGATGCGGCCGATCTGTTGTTGGTGCTGACGCGCGCGCCCGCAGGATTGCGCGTCGCGGTGATCGCCGCGACTGCCGCCGGCGTGCGCGTGCAGCCGCGCGTCATGCTGGATCTGACGCGCCCCATGGCACGCGTCGAATTCACCGACGTCGCGGTGACGGCCGAAGAGTTGCTGGGCGGGGAGGGCGCCGAGCAGGGCATCGAGCAGGGATTGCAGCGCGCCCGCATCGCCCTTGCCGCCGAGGCCCTGGGCGGTGCCGAGCGGTTGCTGCAGATGACGACCGACTACGTGCGCGAGCGCGTGCAGTTCGGCCGGCCGATCGGCAGTTTCCAGGCCGTGAAGCACCGCCTGGCGGACATGATGGTGCAGGTGGAGGCAGCCAAGTCGGCCGCCTGGTACGCCGCCTGTGTTGCCGATGAGTGCCCGGCGCAACTTGCGGAAGCCGCGGCCATCGCCAAGAGCACCTGTTGCGATGCCTTCTTCGACTGTGCGGCGAACGCCATCCAGCTGCACGGCGGCATCGGCTTTACCTGGGAGCACGAGGCACATCTGTACTTCAAACGCGCGCGCGCCAGCGCCGTGCTGCTCGGTTCGCCGGCCTGGCAGCGCGAACGGTTGACGCGCCTGATCGGCGGAGGCGCGGCCGCCACGCCGCTGTTCTGAAGGAACTCCACTGACCATGCATGCAGTGAAACCATGAAGCTCGGCTTCACAGACGCCGAAGAGCGCTTCCGCGGCGAGGCCGCCGCCTGGCTCGACGCGCAGTTGTCCGGTCCGTTCCGCGATATCCGCGGTGTCAGCTCACTCGCTGGCATGCTCGAGCGCCGCCAGGCCTGGGAGCGCGCCCTCGGTGCGGCGCGCTGGAGCTGCATCGGCTGGCCGCAAGAGTACGGCGGCCGTAACGCGACGCTCGCACAGCAGGTCATTTTCGCGGAGGAGTACGCGCGCTCGGGTGCGCCGGGGCGCATCGGGCATCTAGGCGTCGAACTCGCCGGGCCCACCCTGCTCGCCTTCGGCAGCGCGGAGCAGCAGCGGCGCTTTCTGCCGCCGATCGCCCGCGGCGAGGAGTTCTGGTGCCAAGGCTACAGCGAGCCGAACGCGGGCTCGGATCTCGCCAACGTGCGCACGCGCGCGGTGCTGACGGATGCTCCCGGCGGGCGCGAATGGGTCGTCAACGGACAGAAGAGCTGGACGTCACTCGCGCAGTTCGCCGACTGGATCTTCGCGGTGTGTCGCACCGAGGAAGGCTCACACGGTCACCACGGACTCTCCTATCTCTTGATCCCGATGCGCCAGCCGGGGGTCACGGTCCGGCCGATCCGCCAGATGACCGGGGAGGCGGAATTCAACGAGGTCTTTTTTGTCGACGCACGCACCGCGGCGGCCAACATCGTCGGCGCCGCGGGCGAGGGCTGGCGGGTGGCGATGGGCACGCTCGCCTTCGAGCGCGGCGTGTCGACGCTCGCGCAGCAGATGAATTTCCGCAACGAGCTGGACGCCATCCTGCAGGCCGCGCGCAGCAACGGCACCCTGAGCGACCCGGACATCCGCCAGCGCCTGGCGCATGCCTATGCGGGGCTGAAACTGATGCGCTACAGCGCCCTGCGCATGCTGGCGAGCGCCGAAGCCGGGCGTTTGTCCAACGAGGCTTACACCTACAAGATCTTCTGGGCCAGCTGGCGCAAGAAGCTCGGTGTGCTGGCGCTCGATGTGCTCGGACCCAAAGGCGAGATCGCCGCCGCCGCGCCCTATGAGTGGCAGCTGCTGCCGCAGCTGTTTCTCGGCTCGCGCGCCGACACCATTTACGGCGGCACCAACCAGATTCAGCGCAACATCATCGCGGAGCGCGCCCTGGGCCTGCCGCGCGAGCCGCGCGGATGAGCACGCAGCAACCCGCGCTGGCTCTGCCGTTGTCGCCAGCGCGTTCGCGCCGCGCCGCGGGCAAGGCGCGCGTGCGCGCGGGCCTGTTGGCCGTGGCGCGCCGCCTGTTCGCGCGCCGGGGTGTCGCCGCCACCACCATGGACGATATTGCACGCCTTGCCGGCGTTTCGCGCGCGACCGCCTTCAACTATTTTCCTTCCAAGAACCTGCTGCTGCAGGCGCTGGTGCACGAGATGGAAGCCCGCTTCCTGCATGTGATCGAGGCGCAGCTGGAGCAGCCCGCGAGCGCGGCGCAGCGGATCGCTGCACTGTTCAGCTGGACCGCGCAGCGCGTGGGCGAGACCCCCGAGCTGTCGCGGGTCCTGATCGGCGCCTCGGAGACCACCTTCGGGGCGACGCGCGATTCCGGCGTACGCACCGCGCGGGTGCACCGCGCGCTCATGCGGGTGCTCGCGGCCGGGCGGCGCGAAGGCAATGTGCGCAGCGACCTGTCGACCGAGATCCTGGCCGAGATCGTCGGCGGCAGCTACATCGGTATCCTGCACGCCTGGCGCGTCGGCCGGCGCTATCCGCTCGCCCGGCGGCTGGAGGAAGCCGCGCGCGCACTGGCGGACTTCATCAGCGCGTCCCCGGGCGGGCGCGGCCGCCCGGCATGACGGCCGCGGCGCTCGAGTTCCTGCCGTGGGAGCCGCCGGCACCGGGCACGGCGGTGGAGGCCGCAGGCGAACTGCGCTGGCTGCGCCTGCCGGTGCCCGGCGCGCTGCAGCACATCAATGTGTGGCTGGCGCCCGGGCGCAGCGGGCGGGTGCTGATCGATACCGGCATGAACGAGCCGGAGACCCACAGCGCGTGGCAGCGCCTGGCGACGAGCGAAGCGCTGAGTGAGTTGAGCGCGATCCTGGTGACGCACCATCACCCGGATCACTTTGGTATGGCCGCAGCGCACGGCGCGCGCTACGGCGTGCCGGTGCGCATGAGCGCTCCGAGCCGCGCCGCCGCCGCAAGTGCGCTCGAGCCGGGCGATGAGACGGGCGCTCTCGCTGAATACCGCGCCTGCTGGGGCGTCGATTTCGCAGCTCTGGTACAGCGCGCGCGTGCGCAGGGGGCCTACGGGCGCCTGGTGAGCGGGTTGCCGCCACCCAGCCCCTTCATCACCGAAGGGGAGTTCCCGGCGGAGCTGCGCGATCCGTGGCGCGCTTCGCTCCATTTCGGTCACGCCGCGGGACACGTCTGCCTGCACTGGCGCGAGGCACACCTGCTCATCAGCGGTGACCAGCTGCTGCCGTCGATTTCCAGCAACGTCAGTCTCTATCCCGGCGCCGGCTCGCCCGATCCGCTCGGTGATTTCCTTGCCGCGCTCGGGCGCCTTGGGCAGTTACCCGAGGAGACGCTGGTGCTGCCCGCGCATGGGCAGCCGTTCCGGGGCGTGGCGATGCGCACCGCGCAGCTGCGCCGCGGACACGAAGAGCGTCTGGCGCGGCTCAGCGACTTCGCCGCCCAGCCGCGCACCGTTGCGGCCGTGGTGGGCGAGCTCTTCGGTGCGCGCAATCTCGAGGGCTGGAACAGCCTGCTCGCCTATGGTGAGACTATGGCGCACATGCGCTATCTCGAATTGCGCGGCGGCCTGACACGCATCGGCGAGCCGGATGCGGTGTACTGGGCACGCACCTGATACTCGGCCATGCGAGGCACGCAGATGACGCATGACAAGCTGGCGCAGCTGATCGATGAGGCGGCGTTGCTGCGCACCGCGCAGCTGTACGCGCAGGGGGCGGATCGGCGCGACAAGGCGCTGTGGGCCGCCATTTTCACCAGCGACTCGGTGATCGAGGCGCCCGGGATTCTTCTCAACGGGCGCGAGCAGATCGTGGCGGCGCTCGATGTGATGGCACGGCTGTACGTGGCTACGCAGCATCGCGTCCACAACCAGATCGTGAGTATCGAGGGGGACAGTGCGCAGGGCGAAACCTACGCAGTGGCCGACCACCTGAGCGAGCTCGACGGGCGGCGCACGCTACTGACGTGGGCGATCCGCTACCAGGATCGCTGGCGGCGCGAGGATGCCGAGTGGCGCTTCGCCCGGCGCACGCTCATCCTCGACTGGACCGAGACCCGCGAGCTGCGCTGATCTGAGGCGGCAGCCTCAGTTGCCCACGCGCTGCATGTGTAGCGCAAAACCCGGCATCCAGCCGTTCTTGCCCTGGAACTCGGTGACCACGTCGTAGCCATCATTGCCGGAGCGTTGCCAGCGGCTGCGAACGGTCTCAGTACCGTCGGGCCCGTGGTAGGTGGCCGCCGGGAACACCAGCGTCGTGCCATCACCCGACACCGTGCCACGGCTGAAGCCGCCACCGCTCTCGATATACAGGTACTGCAGCTCGCGCGCCCCGGCGTCCCACAGGTAGATCGATTCTCCGAAGTCATCCGGCTGCCCGGCACTGCGGTGCACGACGTGCTGGTCGCGCAGAAACTTGCCGCCGTAGACCCAGCTGAAGCAATGTTTGTCGGTGGTCTTGCCGTCGGCGAAGGTGCCCTGCCAGCAGTGCTCGGCCAGAAATGCCAGCGGCTCGTAGGAGCCGGCGAAAGCCGGCGCGGCCCACAGCGCCGGCAGCGCGCACAGGAAGCCGGATGCGTGCCAGTTCATGAGCGTTTCCTCCGGGACGATGATTTGCGCACCCGCCCGCGCCGTGGGGCGGCGGCGCGCTGCAGCCGCTGAAAGTAGTCGCGCAGCTGGCGTACCGCGGCATCGAAGCTTGCCAGCTCCCGGTAAGTGCGTGCCTGCATCACCGCGCCCTCCATGGTGGTGAGCACGAAGGCCGCCAACTCGCGCCGATTGATGTCGCGCGGCAGCCGGGCACCGGCGTCTTCCAGGCAGTCCTGCACGGCCTGGATCCAGGCCGTGAAGTTTGCTGCCAGGCGCTCGCGCACCGCACGGTCGGGCTCGTGCAGCTCCAGCGCGAGCGAGCCGATCGGACAGGCATAGCCGCACTCGCTCGTGGCGAGCGCGCGCCGATACGCCGCCAGCAGCGCGAATACGCGCTCGATCGGGTCGCTGACGCCCTGCCAGGCGGGCTCGAGCAGCAGCGGGCCGATGCCGCCGTGATAGGCGTCCAGCACCGCCAGCAGCAGGTCCTGCTTGCCGGGAAAGAAATGATAGAGGCTGCCGCTGTTGAGGCCGGCCGAGTGCAGCACGTCCGCGACGCTGGTGGAGTTGTAGCCCTTGTCACGGAACAGCTGCATGGCAGTCAGGACCAGGCGCGTGCGCGTATCGGTGGCAGTCACCGCGGCCAACTTGAGTGATCGTTCAAGTGGACGCTACGCCCACTTGAACGATCAGTCAACTGACGCCGGCGGCGGCGCGCTGCAGCGCCGCGCGCGCCAGCAGACGGGTGGAGTCGAGCGTCGGCAGTGGCGAGTTGGCGTCGTTCATGATGAGCGGGATCTCGGTGCAGCCGAGCACCACCGCATCACAGCCGGCAGCCTGCATGCGGCCCATGACGCGCTGGAAGCAGCCGACGGCCTGCGCGGTGAAGACTCCCTGGATCAGCTCTTCGAAGATGATGCGGTTGATCTCGCTGCGTTCCACCGGATCCGGGCGCAGGTACTCGAGCCCGCGCGCGGCGAGTTTCTCCGGGTAGACCTCGCTGTCGACCAGGTAGCGGGTGCCGGTGAGTCCGAGGCGCCGGAAACCGCGCTCGACCGCATGCTGCGCCACCACCTCGGCAATGTGTAGCCACGGCAGCGGTGAGCGGCGCAGCACCCACGGCAGCGCCTGATGAATGGTGTTGTCGGGGCAGATGAGGAAATCCGCACCGGCACGGGCCAGCTTGTGCGCCGAGGACAGCATCAGTTCCGCCACCCCCGGCCAGTCATCGTTGTCGATGCAGCGCATGTAGGCGGCGAAGGAGTGCGAATGCAAGGCGGTTTCCGGGTGCTCGAGCGGTCCGAACAGTGGCGCGCCCTCGAGGCACACCGTGCGATAGCACAGCGCGGCACCTTCGGCGGAACAGGCGACGATTCCGATGCGGCCCGGCATGCCGCGATTCTACTGCGCCGCACGGCGGGCGCTTGGGCATAATCGCAGCGCTCAAAGTTGCCGCGGCGAGACCACAATGCGGGTGGCGCGCCGCGCGTGAGGGGTGACGCTGACGCTGGCAGCCACCCATCGGGCGGCCGAGCTGCCTGCCAGTTGGCCGCGGGGCGCGCGGGGGGAGCATGTCGTTGGGTCGCATGGCGGAATTGCTGTGGGTCGGGCTGGCGTTCATCGGCGCGCTGACGCTGGTGTGGGCGCTGGCGCCTGCCGCGCACGCACAGGAACGCCTGAGCTATCCGCCGGCGCCGCGCGGAACGGTGACGGAGGATTACCACGGCACGCAGGTCGCCGATCCTTACCGCTGGCTGGAGGAGCTGGATGCGCCGGCGACCCGCGCCTGGGTCGAACAGGAGGCGCAGCTGACGCAGCAGTACTTCGCCGCCGTGCAGGGACGTCAGCAGCTGCGTGCCCGGCTCACCGCGCTCCACTCGTTCGAGCGCATGGGTCTGCCGTTCTCTGAGCACGGCCGCTATTTCTATACCAGTAACAGCGGTCACCAGGATCAGAGCGTGCTGTATGTGACCCAGCAGCTCACACAGCAGGGCAGCATCGCGCTCGATCCCAACGCACTGCCACAGGCCGATCACCCGGTGGTCGTGGGTTACGTCGCCAGTCACGACGGACGGCTGGTCGCCTACGGCGTGTCAGCGGCGGGCTCCGACTGGACCGACTGGCACATCCGCGACTTGGTGAGCGGACACGACCTGCCCGACGTGCTGCGCAACACCAAGTACTACCCGCCGGTGTTCACACCCGACGACCAGGGGCTTTACTACAGTGCCTTTCCGGCACCGGCCGCAGGCGCCGAGCTCAGCACCGAGGATCAGGGCAACGCGGTGTACTACCACGCGCTCGGCACTGCCGGCGCCGCCGACGCGCGCGTGCTGAGTCATCCGGAGCATCCGGACTGGCAGTACGCCCCGTTTCTCAGCGCGGATGGTCGCTGGCTGGTAGTGCTCGCCGGGGAAGGTGAGGTGGGCGACAAGGCGCGTGAGGACGTTTACGTCCTCGATCGGTCTGTGCCGGGCGCAGCGGCGCTGCCCATCAGCCACGGATTCCAGGCGGCGTTCATCTTCGTGGGTGCCGATGCGGGGCGGCTGTATTTTCTCAGCACGCTGGACGCCCCCAACGGGCGGGTGCTCGCGATCGATCCGCGCCACGGCGCGCCCGAGAACTGGCAACAGGTGATTGCCGAAGGTCGCGATGCCATCGGTGTCAGCGTCGGCGGCGGCAGCGTAAGTCTCGTCGGGCATCGCCTGTTCGTGCGCACCGTGCACGAGGCGCATTGCCGCGTGTTGGTGTATCAGCTCGATGGCACGCCCGAGCGCGAGATCGCCTTCCCCGGTGCCGGCAGCGTCAGCGGATTTGCCGGCCGGGCGACCGATGCCGAGACGTTCTACGCCTACAGCGACGCGATCACGCCGCCAACCATCTACCGCTATGACATCGAATCGGGCGGCAGCAGCGTGGTGCACGCCCCCAAAGTTCCATTCGACGCCTCCAAGTTTGAGCAGCGGCAGGTGTTCTACACCGGCAAGGACGGCACACGCATCCCGATGCTGCTCGCCTACCGCAAGGGCATGCGGCCGAACGGCAGTAACCCGGTGCTGCTGTACGGCTACGGTGGTTTCGGAATCTCGCTCACGCCCGCCTTCACGCCCGGTCGCATTGCCTGGATGGAAATGGGCGGGATTGCGGCAGTGGCCAACATCCGCGGCGGCGGCGAGTACGGTGAAGCGTGGCACCGTGCCGGTACGCTCACCCACAAGCAGACCGTGTTCGATGATTTCATCGCCGCAGCCCGGTGGCTGATCGCTCAGCGCTACACCTCGGCTGCGCACCTGGGAATCCAGGGTGGCTCCAACGGGGGTTTGCTGATCGGCGCCTGCGTGACGCAGCAGCCGGCACTGTTCGGCGCGGCGATCGCCCAGGTCGGCGTGCTCGATATGCTGCGCTTCAATCGCTTTGGCCAGGGCGCCGGTTGGGAGGGTGACTACGGCTCGCCGCAGGATCCCACGCAGTTCAAGGCCCTGTATGCCTATTCACCGGTGCACAACGTGCACCACGGCACGCACTATCCGGCAACCATGATCATCACCGGCGATCACGACACGCGCGTCATGCCGATGCACTCCTTCAAGTTCGCCGCGGCCCTGCAGGCAGCGCAGGGCGGACCTGCACCCATTATCCTGGACGTGCACATCGCCTCCGGACACGGCGGAAGCGAGACGGTCACGCAGGCGATTCAGCAGAGCGCCGACATCTATGCCTTTCTCGCCAGGAATCTGCGCATTGGCATCCGCTGAACAAGATATCATTATAGATTTTAGATACTTATCGGCTGATTATCATGTCATTCCTAAATGACCGGCTAGCCCCCGCCGCAGGTGCGCGGCATGATCGCCCGCAGCATGTCAACCCAAGCGGCAGAGGTGGCGGTGCGCAACTGGAGCTCGCGGCGCGAGGAAAAGCTGCGCCGTCTGCACCAGGTCGCCGCATTCGCTGACGGCAAGCTGCTCGCGAGCAGCGCCATCGTCGCCGCGCTGGAGTGCCTGCTGCGGCCGCACGATCGGGTGGCGCTCGAGGGGAACAACCAGAAGCAGGCCGACTTCCTCTCGCGCTCGCTGCTGCAGGTCGATCCACAGCGCATTCACGATCTGCACCTGCTGATCTCCACCATCAGCCGCCCGGAGCATTTGAGCCTGTTCGAGCGTGGCATCGCGCGGCGCGTCGACTTCTCCTTCGCCGGACCGCAGAGCCTGCGCCTCGCGCAACTGCTCGCAGACGGCAAGCTCGAACTTGGTGCGATCTACACCTACATCGAGCTGTATGCGCGCATGTTCATCGATCTCACTCCGCAGGTGGCGCTGGTGTGCGCCGAGCAGGCCGACCGCGCTGGCAATCTCTACACCGGTGCCAACACCGAGGACACGCCGACCATCGTGGAAGCGACGGCATTTCGCCACGGCATCGTGCTCGCGCAGGTCAATGAAGTCGTCGACACGCTGCCGCGGGTCGACATCCCCGGCTCGTGGGTCGACCTGGTGGTGACGGCCGACCGCCCCTATGCGCTCGAGCCACTTTTCACGCGCGACCCGCGCCACATCAGTGAATTGCAGGTGCTGATGGCGATGCTGGTCATCCGCGGCATCTACGAGCGCTACGGCGTCAGTTCACTCAACCACGGCATCGGCTTCGACACCGCCGCCATTGAGCTGCTGCTGCCGACCTACGCCGCCTCATTGGGTCTCAAAGGGCGCATCTGCCGCCACTGGGCGCTGAATCCGCATCCGACGCTGATCCCGGCGATTGAGAGCGGCTGGGTCGAGAGCGTGCACTCCTTCGGCGGCGAAGTGGGCATGGAGGAATACATCCGCGCGCGGCCGGATATTTTTTTCGTGGGCGGCGACGGCAGCCTGCGCTCAAACCGCGTGCTCTGCCAGCTCGCCGGCCAGTATGGCGTCGATCTGTTTATCGGCTCGACGCTGCAGATGGACGCGGATGCGAATTCCTCCACCGTCACGCTCGGACGTCTGGTGGGCTTTGGCGGTGCGCCCAACATGGGACACGACCCGCACGGCCGCCGCCACAGCACCGGGCCGTGGCTGCAGCTGATGACCAGCAGCGCGCCGATCGCGCGCGGCCGCAAACTCGTCGTGCAGCTGCTCGAGACTTTTCAGCGCGGCGGGGTGCCAGCGCTGGTGGAGTCGCTGGATGCGGTCGCGGTGGGGCGCGACAGCGGCATGCCGATCGCCCCGGTGATGATCTATGGCGATGACGTGAGCCACGTGGTGACCGAGGAGGGAATCGCCTACCTCTACAAAGCGCAGGGCGAGAGCGAGCGGCGCGCGGCGCTTGCTGCCATCGCCGGCGCCACGCCCATCGGCTTGCGCGCCGAGCCGACCCGCACAGCCGCACTGCGCGCACGCGGTATCGTCGCCTACCCGGAGGACCTCGGCGTGCATCGCACCCAGGCGCAGCGCTCGCTGCTCGCCGCGCGCAGTATCGACGATCTGGTCGAATGGTCGGGCGGCCTGTATCGACCGCCGGCGCGGCTGCGCGGCTGGTAGGTCGGTGCCGGCCCTCGCCGCAGTGCGCCTCGCTCCCAGCATGCCCGCGCGTGCCGCGCCGGTGGCTCCCGCCAGGCGGCTCGCCGATGACGCCCTGCGTGCGCTCGTGGCAGAGGCTCTGCTTACTCCCAAGCCGGCCCTGGTCGATCAGCGCGGTCCCGGCGCGCATCACGATCTGGATCTCGGGCGGCTGCTGCGCTCGGCACACGCGCTGCACGGCAGCTTTGTACTCATGGCCGCGCGTGCGAGTGATGCGCGGCCGACACTGCAGCTGCGCGAGGCGTTGGGCACGCTCGGGCGGCACGCGGAGCGTCAAATGCTCAGGGCCACCGGTGGCAGTAATGCCCACCGCGGCGCTATCTGGGCGCTCGGCCTGCTGGTCGCGGCAGTGGCGGCCAACGGTCCGGGGAGCGGCCGCGCGGCGGCGGCGGCCACGGCTGCGCGCCTGGCACAGCTGCCGGATCGTTTCGCCGGCGATGGCGCGACGCACGGCCTGCGCGCCTGCCGCAAATACGGCGTCGGCGGCGCGCGCGCCGAAGCGGCCGCCGGCTTCCCGCACGTCGTGGCGGTCGCACTGCCAGCGCTGGAACGCGCGCGGCGGCGCGGCGCGAGCGAGCGCTGCGCGCAGCTGGATGCACTCATGGCGATCATGGCGAGGCTCGATGACACCTGTCTGCTGCATCGTGGTGGCTGGGCGGCAGTCACGGCGGCGCAGCGTGGCGCGCAGCGCGTGCTGGCGCTCGGCGGCAGCGCCGCGCGCGCCGGCCACCGCGCACTGCTCGCACTCGATGCCGAGCTGCTGCGGCGGCACGCCTCGCCGGGCGGCTGCGCGGATCTGCTCGCGGCGGCCCTGTTTCTGGATGCGGCCTGTCCACCCCCGAATCCGAAGGAGCCATGGAACAGCTGACATTTACCTATGCGGCGCAGGCGAGCGTCGCCCGCCGCGTGCACATCGGCGTGGTCGGCTCGGGCGATCTCGAGGTGCTGCTCGAACCCTCGGTCGACGGCCAGGCGCACGTCACGGTCACCACCAGCGTGTCAGGTTATGCCGCAGTGTGGAAGAACGTGCTCGACCGCTTCTTCACGCGTTTCAGCGGCGCTGCCGCCATCGAGATCAATGATTTTGGCGCTACTCCCGGGGTCGTGATGCTGCGGCTCGAGCAGGCCGCGGAGGCCGCGCGCGCGTGAGCATGCTCACCCGCAGCAGCTTTATCGAGCTCAATGCGCGCGAGCGCAGCCGCGCGATTCTCGATGCGGGGAGTTTCCGCGAGCTGCTGGGCCCGTTCGAGCGGCTGAAGTCCCCGTGGCTGGCACCGCAGGGCATCGTCGCGCAGTCCGACGATGGGGTGGTGCTGGCGCGCGGGCTGCTGGATGGCGCGAGCGCGGTGGTCGCAGCCATCGAGAGTGGCTTTCAGGGCGGCAGTATCGGCGAGGTGTCGGGCGCCAAGATCGCCGGCGTGCTGGAGCTGGCGCTGCGTGGCTGTGAGCGCGGCCGCACGGTGCGGCCGGTGCTGCTCATCGAAAGCGGCGGCGTGCGGCTGCAGGAAGCGAACCTCGGCCTCGCCGCGATCGCCGAGATCCACGCGGCGATCATCGCGCTGCGGCGCCGCGTGCCGGTGGTCGCGGTGATCGCCGGACCGGTGGGCTGCTTCGGCGGCATGGCGCTCGCGGCAGCGCTTTGTAGTCGCATCATCATGACGCGACAGGCCCGGCTCGGCATGAACGGACCGGAGGTCATCGAGCAGGAGGCGGGTCTGCTCGAGCTCGATGCGGCCGACGCGCGGCTGGTGTGGAGCCTCATGGGCGGCGAGCAGCGTTGCGCCAGCGGGTTGGCCGACGTGCTGGTGGCCGACGATGTCACTGAGATCGCACGCCAGGTGCGCGCCGCCTTTGCCGGGGTCGGCGGTCCGCGCAGTGAGCAGGTCGAGCGTTTCAGCGCAAGGCTCGCGGCCCTCGATGCGCAGCGACCGCCCGCGGCCCTCGAGCTGCGGCAGCGGTGGGGCGCGGAGCGGGCGCCATGAACACCGCGCAACGCGCGCGCGGCCTGCGGTGGTTCGAGGCGCTGACCGGCGGCGACGGACTCATCGATGGGCCGCGCAGTGTACGCGCCGGCGATGCGCCTGTCGGTGACGAGCTTGCGCGCTGCATCGCCGTCGTCCCCGATCCGGCCAATCGCTTTGCACGCGCGCGCGGTGGCGAGGTCGGGCTCGATGAGGGGTGGGCGCTGGCACGCGAGGTGCGCCGAACGATGGCGCAGGCGCAGGTGGGCGCTCAGCGCGCGCTCATCGCGGTGGTCGATGTCAGCAGTCAGGCCTATGGCCGCAGCGAGGAGCTGCTCGGCATCCATCTGGCCTGCGCTGCCGCTGCCGATGCCTATGCCAGCGCGCGCCTCGCCGGTCATCCGGTCGTGGCGCTGCTAGTCGGCAAAGCGATGTCCGGCGCCTTTCTGGCGCACGGCTACCAGGCCAACCGCATTCTGGCGTTAGATGATCCGGGCGTGCTGGTGCACGCCATGAGCAAGCTGGCAGCCGCGCGTGTCACGCGCCGTTCGCTCGAGGCTCTCGAAGAACTCACCGCACGGGTGACGCCGATGGCCTACGACGTGCGCTCGTTCGCCCGACTCGGGCTGGTCGATGAGTTGATCGGCGGTGTGAACGCTGATGCCCCGGCGGCCGCCGATCTGCAGTGCGTGCGTACTGCGTTGGCGCGCGCCATCGCTGCGGCACGCCGCGCGCCGCTCGATCTCAGCCAGCGGCTGGGCTCGGCTGCCGCCCGCGAGCTGCGCGCTGCCTCGATTGAGGTGCGCCGGCGACTGGCCGAGGAGTGGGATGAGTCCTGACAGCGGCCCGCACGCACTGTTGCGGATCGATGGGGCACAGGCGCTCACCGGCGTGGCGCCGCTGCCGCGCTGGGCGCAGGTGCAGCTGGCGCGCACGCCCTGGGTGGTGGTGCGCCGCGCGGCGGCCAGCGCCGCTGTCCTGCCGGTCGGTATTCGCGGTGCCGTGCGCGGCGAGCGTCTGGCGGCCTGGCTGCCGCGCGCAGCGGTGCGCGAAGCAGTCACGCCACAACAGCTGGCGGCGCGCGCCGGTTGGCGTGCCCACCCGCGCGCGGGCGCGGTCGCAGCTCTGGCTGCACTCGAGGCGGTGGCGAGGCTGATGGCGGCCGCGGCGCTCGCCTGGGGCCCGACGGGCAGTGTGGGTTTCGAGCTGGCCACTGGCGCTGCTACCGCGCACGCCGCGAGCGATCTGGATCTCATCCTGAGTGCGCCCTCGCTGCTGTCGCGCCCTGCGGCACGCGAGCTGTACGCCGCGCTGGCGCGGCTGCCGGTGCGCTGCGACGTGCAGCTGGACACCCCGCGCGGCGGGCTGGCGCTTGCGGAGTACGTCAACAGCGGCGGCCCTTTTTTGCTGCGCACTGCGCACGGTCCGCTGCGCAGCGCGGATCCTTGGCGGCAATGCGAGGCCGCGGGGTGATGCGCGTGGCACTGCTGTTCCCCGGTCAGGGAGCACAGCGGCCCGGCATGCTGCAGAGTCTGCCGCAGCACCCGGCGGTTGATGCGCTCCTCGCCGAGGCAGCCCAGGTGCTGCGGCACGATCCGCGGGCGCTCGACTCCCCCACAGCCCTCGAGTCCACCACCGCGGTGCAGCTTGCTCTGCTGATCGCCGGGTGCGCCGCACAGCGGCTGCTCGCGGCCGAGGGTGTGACCCCCGATGTCGTGGCGGGATTGTCAGTCGGCGCCTTCGGCGCCGCGGTTGCCTGCGGCGCACTCGGCTTTGCGGACGCGCTGCGACTGGTACGGCTGCGTGGTGAGGCGATGCAGCAGGCCGCGCCCCCCGGCTACGGCATGCTCGCGCTCCTCGGGCTGAGTGAGAGCGGCGCGCGGCAATTGGTGCAGTCAGTCGCCGCCGAGCGGCCCCTGTATCTGGCGAGCGTCAACGGGCCGGCCGAAGTGGTCGTTTCCGGTGAGGACGCTGCACTGGAGCTGGCAGCGGCGGCAGCCGCTCAGCGTGGCGCCGCCAGTCGCCGGCTACAGGTCGCGCTCGCCTCGCATTGTCCCCTGATGGAGCCGGTCGCGCAGCGACTGCGCGGCGCGCTCGGCGCGCTGCGCCTCGCGCCGCCCCGGCTCCCGTACGTCAGCAATCAGCGCGCACGCCTGACCCGCGACGCCGGCGAAATCGCCGAGGATCTCATCGTCAACGTCGCCCGTCCGGTCCTGTGGCATGACTCGATGACCCTGCTGCACGAACTCGGCTGCCGGCTCTACATTGAGGTGCCGCCGGGTACCGTGCTGACGCAGCTCGCGCGCACGGCTTTTCCGGCCGCGCGTGCGTTGGCCTGCGAGGACACGCCGCTTGCCAACATCGTCAGGCTGGCGCAGGCGGCTCGCGGCGCCGCTGCTGGCGACGGCTGACAGCGAGCGCCTGCAGCTCGCCGACGATGCCGCGCCGGAACGACATCACGCAGGCAACGAAGATGATGCCGATAATCGCAGTGACCCAGCCGCCGACCAGGTCTGAGAGGTATTCCTGCAGCGTGACCACGATCGCCGCGCCCACCACCGGGCCGAAGAACGTGCCGGTC
>DATHMN010000087.1:0-15686 GCA_035487135.1 Steroidobacteraceae bacterium
GATCACCAGGTAGATGTCGGGTTCCTGAGGATTGTGCGGCTGCGCCAGCAGCACGTCGTAGCTCAGAACCAGGCCCGCCTTCTTGGCCGCCTCTTGCTGCTTCTTAAAAGTGGTGGCGAGCCACTGCATGTAGTCATTGAAGTGACCATCCACGGTGCGAATGGCGGTGACGTTCACCACCGGGCCGTCGTTGTAGTTGCGTCCGTCGGCGAGCACGCCGCTGCCGAGAGCGGCGAATGACAGAGCGGCCGCGGCGGCGGCGAGGGAACGCTGGGTGCGAGTCATGGGAGACCTCCTCGTAGGAAAGAGCCGTTGTTCTGGTTTCTGTCGCCGCCCTGCGGCGGCTGGCGGGCGTACGCTACGCTCAAGCTGCCCGCCCCGCCACAGCCGGGCGGCCGGCGATCCTTGTGATCGCGCGCCCGGGCTGGTATAAAGCCCGGCCCGGGAGCCTGAGGAGACGGGTTCCTCGATCCCAAGCCTCTGAAATCTTTAAGGTTGTATATGTCCCGCGTCTGCGAAGTTACCGGCAAGAAGCCGGCGGTTGGTAACCGCGTATCCCACGCCAACAACAAGAAGCGTCGTCGCTTCCTGCCCAACCTGCACACGCAGCGCTTCTGGCTCGAGACCGAAAAGCGCTGGGTTACGCTGCGCCTGACCACGAGCGGCATGCGCACGGTCGAGAAGAAGGGCATCGACAAGGTCGTCGCGGAATTGCGCGCCCAGGGCCGCAAGCTCTGAACCGGCCGCTGCAGGAGTAGCCATCATGCGCGAGAAGATCAAACTGTTGTCCTCCGCCGGCACCGGCCATTTCTACGTGACTACCAAGAACAAGCGGTTGCATCCGGACAAGCTGGAAGTGCGCAAGTTCGACCCGGTGGCGCGTAAGCACGTCCCTTACAAAGAGTCGAAGATCAAGTAAACCGCGCGCTCAGCCACCGCGCGCTTGCCCGAACTCCCCGAAGTCGAAACCACACGGCGCGGACTCGCGCCGCACGTACGCGGCCGGCGCGTGTTGGCGCTGCGCGTGCACGAGCCGCGGCTGCGCTGGCCGATCGATCCGCATCTGCCGCGCAAGCTGCGCGGTCAGCGCATCCGCCGCGTCGCCCGGCGCGCCAAGTATCTGCTGCTGGAACTCGACTCCGGTACGCTGCTGCTGCACCTTGGGATGTCCGGCAATCTGCGGGTGGTGCCGCGCGACACGCCGCGCCTGCCGCATGACCACTTCGATCTGCTGCTCGACTCGGGGCACGCGGTGCGTTTCAACGACCCGCGCCGATTCGGCAGTCTGCTGTATACGACCGACAGCCGCGCACACCCGCTGTTGAAGGATCTCGGCCCCGAGCCGCTCGGCGCTGGCTTCGACGCTGACTACCTGTGGCAAATCACGCGCGGCCGGCGCGTCGCCATCAAACAGCTGCTGATGAACAGTCATCTGGTGGTGGGTGTCGGCAACATCTACGCGAGCGAGGCGCTGTTCCGCGCCCGCATTCGCCCCCAGCGCGCCGCGCGGCGGCTGTCGCGTGCTGATGCCGTGCGGCTGGTGCGCGCGGTGCGCACGGTGCTGGCGCTGGCCATCCGTGCCGGCGGCACGACCTTGCGCGATTACCTGGGCACCGACGGTGCACCCGGCTATTTCCGCCAGAAACTTTATGTGTACGAGCGGGCCGGCAAACCCTGCCGGCGCTGCGGCACGCCGATACGCGCACTGACGCAGGGCCAGCGCTCGACCTACTATTGCCCCTCCTGCCAGCAGTAACACCGATGAGCAAGCAGATCCTCGCGCACCTCAGCCGGGCCGACGCGGTACTCGCGCGGGTGATCCGCGCAGTGGGACCGTGCGGGCTCGAGGCGCGCGGCACGGACGAGCCCTTCCAGGCACTCGCGCATGCGATCGCGCATCAGCAGCTGAACGGCATCGCCGCCAACACCATCCTCAAACGGCTGGTCGCGGGCTGCGGTCAAGGCTCGTTTCCGACGCCGCACATGGTGCTGGCAGCCTCCACCGCCAGCCTGCGCGCGGCCGGCTTCTCCTTCGCCAAGGTGGCGGCGCTGCGCGACCTGGCGGAAAAGACGGTGGCCGCGGTGGTTCCGGATGCGGCAGCGCTCGCGCTGCTCGCCGACGAGGACATCATCACGCGCCTGACGCAGGTGCGCGGCATCGGGCGCTGGACCGTGGAGATGCTGCTCATGTTCCACCTCGGTCGCCCGGACGTGTTGCCGGTGGATGACTTCGGCGTGCGTGCCGGCTTCCGCGCTGCGTACGGACTGCGCAAGATGCCCGCGCCCAAGGCGCTGCGCAGCTTCGGCGAGCGCTGGAAGCCCTACCGCAGCACCGCCGCATGGTATCTGTGGCGCGCGCTCGAACTGCAGCGTGCGGGCCTCCTGCCCGCACCCGCCGAGCGCATCCGGCTGCCACGCATCAGGAAGCCGCGGCGCGCCGCCCGGCCGGCGTCGCGCAAAGCCCGCGCGCAGCGCGCGCCTGCACGGCCTGTCAGGAAGAGTGGCCGCCGCCGCGCGCGCGGGCGCGGCAAAAACTGACTGCGCCCGAGCCCCCGCAGCGGCGCCTGAGCGCGCAGCTAGCTGCGGCGCTGCTTCCGCAGCTCGGCCTCGACGATCGGATGCACAAACTGGTGCAGGTCGCCTCCCAACACTGCGATCTCGCGCACCAGCGTCGAGGAGATGAAGGTGAACTGCTCCTGCGGTGTGAGGAACACCGTCTCGAAGTCGCGGTCCAGGTGGCGCGACATGTTGGCCAGCTGGAACTCGAACTCGAAATCCGATAGCGCACGCAGGCCACGCACGACGACCGCTTGGTGCTTGCGGGCGAAATCGACCGTCAGACCCTCGTAGCCCTGCACCTCGACGTTCGCCAGGTCGCTGAGCACGGCGCGCGCCAGCTCGACCCGTTTGGCCAGCGGGAACATCGGCGTCTTGTTCGGGTTGGCGGCGATTCCCACGACCACGCGATCGAAGATGCCGGCGGCACGCCGCACCAGATCATGATGGCCGTTGGTGATCGGATCGAAGGTGCCGGGATAAACGGCGTTGCGTTTCATGCGGTGCTGCCGGCGGCGTGTGTGAACAGATGATAACCGACCTCACCGGCGCGCTTCGCCTTGAGCGGCTGCCAGTCGGGCGGCAGCGGCGGCAGCTCGGCGCGGGCCAGGGACTCGACATAAATGAGTGCCGCACGGGCGAGCCAGCCGCGTTGCGCGAGCAGTGCCGCCGCCGGCGCGAGCAGCCCGGCGGCAAAGGGGGGATCGAGGAACACGATATCGTAGGGTTGTGGTGCGGAGGCGCGCAGGTAGCGCAGCGCATCGTCGCGTTGCAGCTGCGCATTCGCCGCCTGCCACTCGCTCAGGTGCGCGCGCAGCGCGCGCACGGCCGCCGCGTCCTGTTCCACGAAGGTCACCTGGCCGGCACCGCGCGAGAGCGCTTCCAGCCCGAGCGCGCCGCTGCCGGCGAACAGGTCGAGGCAGCGCGCCTCGGCAATGTGCGCGCCCAGCCAGTTGAAGAGCGTCTCGCGCACGCGGTCGGGCGTCGGCCGGATGTCGGCCGCGGCTGGAAAGCGCAGTTTGCGGCCACGCCAGACGCCGCCGATGATGCGCAGGACGCGCGCGCTCGCGGCGCGCCGCACCGGGGCGGCGGCGCGCGCGCCCGACTTGCTGTTGGACACCAAGCGCGTCTCGCGTCCCAAAGAGGCTGGCACCTTGCCACTGTTCTCACCCTAAGCGTACCCTAGTTGCCTCGTCACAGAGCGCTCAAGCAGCACCGGCAGGAGGGGTCACGGCCGGTGCGCCAGGACAGAAGAATCGGCTGGCTCGCGAGAAATTTGCGCAGATTGCGGACCGCCGCCGCCGGCGACTCACGCGGTGAGGACGGTTAGGAGTTCGAGGGATATGAATAAGCTCATCGCCGCGGCCGTGGTCGCCGGCACGATGTTGCTCGCGGCCTGCGGGACCGGCGGCAACGGCACGATCGGGCCGCCGGATCTGACGAGCGGTAACGGCAATCCGAGCGGCGCGACGCCGCCTGCGCAGAAAGCGAACAGCACGGCGCTGTTCCAGCCTGCGGCGGGGATCCTGCCTTACCCGACCGACCTGTACTTCGCCGGCTCGACTGACGGCACGCTGAACATCCAGCCAGCGAACGCGCTCATGCCCAATCAGGCAGCGGTGAACGCGCTCGACGGCTTCTCCACCACCGCGGTGATCCGCGAGCGCTTCCAGGGAGCGCTCAATCCTGCCTCGTTCACCGCCAGCTCGATCATCATCGTGCCGGTGGTGACCAGCAACACCACCAAGGCGACGACCGGCGTCGCCGGCAATCCGCTGGTGCTCGGCAAGGATTTCACGGCGGCGCTCGCCACCGATGCCGGGGTCGGCAACACCATCCTCGAAATCACGCCGCTCCATCCGCTCACGCCGAGCACCTGTATCAAGAACGGTCAGTTCCTCGGCAGCAACTGCACCACCGGCAATGGCTATCTGGTGATCCTCACCAGCGGCATCGAGGATGCGCAGGGTGAGGCGGCGGTCCCCGATGCTGACTATGCCGCCATCAAGACGGCGCTGGCCGGCGGCCCGACCTGCCCCAGCATCACCGATCCGACGCTCAACGGGGTTTGCCAGTTGACCGGCGCGCAGCTGCAGATCGCGCAGGCGCTCAGCATCAACCCGGCCAACATCGTGCTCACCTTCAGTTTCACCACGGAGTCCACCGCCGACACCCTGGAGCTGCTGTCGGCGACCACCACGCCGCAGGCGCTGAAGCTCAATGCCACCGGTCTGCCCACCAGCGCCGCGGATCCGGTGCTGCCCGGGCACGCGGACATCTACGTGGGTGTGCTCACCGTTCCGTATTACCTGAGCAAGAGCGAGCCGCTGACCGGCTCCTGGAACGCGCCGCCCTTCCCGCTGGATCCGACCAGCACCTTCGTCACGCGTTTCAACCCGCTGCCGGTGGCGACGCAGAACCTGCTCATCCCCGTGCTGGCGACCGCACCCAACGCCAACTCACTGGCGGTGAAAGCCGGCGCCACGCCTCCCTGGCCAGTGCTGATCTTCCAGCATGGCATCACGCGCAGCCGCGAGGACATGCTGGCGGTCGCCGACTCGTTCGCCGATGCGGGCTTCGCCGTGGTCGCCATCGACATTCCCCTGCACGGCGTGACCAACACCAAGGATCCGCTGTACGCCAGTGCCGCCAATCCGTTGTACGCCGGCCTCGGCTTGCCCAGCAACCAGCAGTCGATCGAGCGCACCTTTGACCTGGAATTGAACGTACCGGGCACGATCGACTCGTCCGGCTCGCACTTCATCAACCTGACAAGCCTCTTGACCTCGCGCGACAACCTGCGCGAGGGCGCCGCGGACCTCATTACCTTCGAGCGTTCGATCGCCGGCGCCACCGTCGCCAATGCCGGCGGAGTCACGATCTTCGGCGCAGCGCCGCATCACTATCTGGGCCACTCCCTCGGCGCCATCATCGGCACGGTGTTCTTAGGCGTGGTCCCGGCGACCGACATCAGCACCGGCTCACTCGCCAGTCCCGGCGGCGACATCTCGCAGCTGCTGATCAACTCGCCAAGCTTTGCGCCGGAGATCAACGCGGGGCTCGAGGCGCAGGGCCTGCTGCCGGGCACCACCCTCTATGCGCAGTTCTTCCGCGACTCGCAGACGGTCGTGGACTCGGGCGACCCGATCAACTTCGTGGGTCTTGCCGGGGCGCAGCACCCGATCCATCTCATGCAGGTGGTCGGCAGCAGCCCGCCGCCCGCCAGCTGCACGCCGGCGGCACCGGCGAACGGCTGTCCGGATCAGGTGGTGCCCAACTCCGCAACCGCGGCGTTGATCGGCGCCTCGGCCTACGGGCCCGCCGGTACCGTCGGCACGCTCGCCAAGATCGGCGCGGGCCAGGCACCGGTGGTCTCCAACCCGGCCGGCATCCGCGGCTTCGTCAACTTCACCCAGGGCGATCACGGCTCGATCATCGATGATGTGGTGCCCGCAGTCACCGCGGAGATGCAGACCGAGGCAATCAGCTTCACCGGGGCACCGATCCCACCGGCCGGGATCCCGGCGAACACACCAGGTACGACGCTGCTGCTCGCCAATCCGAGCGTCATTCAGCCCTAGACGGTCGGTAGCACCCTCCAGGGCGGCCGGACGGCCGCCCTTCTTCTCGGGCCGCTACAATCGACCCCATGTTCCGACGTGCGCCCGACAAGAGTGTCCCCACCGCGGCCAGCGAGCGCCCGGGGTTTCTGCGCCGGCTGCGCGAGCGGCTGAACCGCGGCGATTCCTGGCTCACCTATGACCTGGCGGACCTGCTCAAGGGGCGGCAGATCGATGCGGCGATCCTCGAGGAGCTGGAGACGCGCCTGATCACCGCAGACGTCGGCGTCGAGGCCACCGAGCGCATCCTCGGCGAGCTGCGCCGCCGCGTGGCGCGGCGCGAGCTGGCAGATGTCGCCGCTCTCATCGCGGCACTGCGTGAGAGCATCACCGAGATTCTGAAGCCGTGCGCGCAGCCGCTGGTCATCGACCCGGCGCAGCGTCCGTTCGTCGTCTTGGTGGTGGGGGTCAACGGCTCGGGCAAAACCACCACCATCGGCAAGCTGGCGCGGCGCTGTGCCGATGAGGGCTTTTCGGTGCTGCTGGCGGCTGGCGATACCTTCCGGGCCGCCGCGATTGAGCAGCTCCAGGTGTGGGCTGAGCGCAGCGGCGCGCAGTTCGCCGCGCAGGTGCCCGGTGCCGACCCCGGCGCGGTGGTGTTCGACGCGCTGCAGGCCGCGCGCGCCCGTGGCACTGCGGTCGTGCTCGCCGACACGGCCGGCAGGCTTTACAGCCAGTCGCATCTGATGGAAGAGCTGAAAAAAGTGCGGCGCGTGATCCAGCGAGTGGATGCCGGCGCTCCCCACGAGGTGCTGCTGGTGCTCGATGCTAATCAGGGGCAGAACGCGCTCGCGCAGGCGCGGCAGTTCCGCGACGCAGTCGGGGTGACCGGGCTCGTGCTCACCAAGCTCGACGGCAGCGCCAAAGGCGGCATCGTGGTCGCGATCGCCAGTGAGCTGAAGATCCCCATCCGCTACATCGGCATCGGTGAGAGCGCCGAAGACTTCGGCGAGTTCGACGCGGCCGCCTTCGCCGCAGCATTGGTCGAGGGGCGCGCGCCGGGCGCGGCTGCGGCCTGATGCCATGATCACCTTCGACCGCGTCAGCAAGCGCTACGCCAACGGCCGTGAGGCGCTCAGCAACGTCAGTTTCAGCATCCACACGGGCGAGATGGTGTTTCTCACCGGGCGCTCGGGGGCCGGCAAGAGCACCGTGCTGAAGCTCATCGCGCTGCTCGAGCGCCCCAGCCGCGGCGCGGTGCTGGTCAACGGCAGCAACACGCAGACCCTGAAGGCGCGCCACATCGCGGCGTTCCGCCGCCGCATCGGCGTCGTCTTCCAGGACCATAAGCTGCTCGCCGACCGCCCGGTGTACGACAACGTGGCGCTGCCGCTCGCCGTGGCGGCCACCCCGCTCAAGGAGATCGATAAGCGCGTACGCGCGGCACTCGATCAGGTGGGATTGCTGGGCAAGGAGCGCATGCTGCCGCAGGAGCTGTCGGTGGGCGAGCAGCAGCGCGTCGGCATCGCCCGCGCGGTCATCAGCAAGCCCCCGCTGCTGATTGCCGACGAACCCACCGGCAACCTCGACCCCGATCTGTCGCTCGAAGTGATGAAGCTGTTCCGGCGCTTCCAGGACGTCGGCGTGACGGTCGTGATCGCGACTCACGATCATCACATCGTGCGCGAGTTCGGTCAGCGGGTGATCGTGCTGGAGCACGGCCAGCTGCACGGCGATGCGGGCGATGCGCTGCCGAGCGTGGTGGCGACCCGATGAGCGTCACGGTCGCCGGCGGACGCCATGCGCAGGCACTGCTCGCATCCCTCGGCCGGCTGGTGCGCACGCCGCTCGCGACACTGCTCACCCTGCTGGTGATCGCGCTCGCGCTGGCGCTGCCGAGTGCGCTGCGCCTGCTGGTCACTAATGCGCAGGCCGCCACCGGCAATTTTGCCGGCGCGGTGGACCTGTCGGTCTTTCTCAAGGGCGACGTGTCGCTCGCCAAGGCGCAGCAGCTCGCCCAGGCGGCGCAGCAGCGCCCCGACATCGCGCAGGTGACGCTGATCTCCGCGGAGCAGGGACTGGCTGACTTCCGCACCTACTCGGGCTTCGGCGAGGCGCTCGCGGCACTCAAGGAGAACCCGCTGCCGCACGTTCTGCATGTGCGGCCGCGCGGCGGCAACTCCGGCGCCAACCTCGAGGCGCTGCGGCGCTACTTCGCCGCCTGGCCCGAGGTCGATGTGGTGCAGGTGGACACCGAGTGGGTGCAGCGCTTCAACGCCATCCTCGAGCTGCTGCGACGCGTCCTGCTGATCGCCGCGGCGGTGCTGGGGTTCGGTGTGCTCGCGGTCATCGGCAACACCATTCGCCTGGAAATCCAGGCACGCCGCGCCGAGATCGAAGTGACCAAGCTGGTGGGCGGATCGAACGCCTTTGTGCGGCGACCGTTCCTGTACACCGGCGTGCTCTACGGTCTGGGTGGCGCGCTGCTGGCCTGGGGGATCATTGCGGCGGGAGTGCTGCTGCTCGCCGCACCGGTCGCAACGCTTGCGCACCTGTATGGCAGCCGCTACCAGTTGCAGGGCCCCTCGCTCCAAGACGTCGGGGTACTGCTCGCCGCGGGGTTGGTACTGGGTTGGCTCGGCGCCTGGCTCTCCGCCGCGCGCCATCTGCGCAGCATCGAGCCGCGCGCCTGAGGGCGGCTGTCAGGTCGCGGCGGGCATAGAGCCGCCGCGCGAGACCAGCGTCGCTTCGACCCAGCGGCGCACGCGGCGGGCATCGGCCACGCGGGTGCGCTTGCCGAACGAATTGAGCAGCACGATGACCACGGTGCGGTCCTGGATCACCGTCTGCATCACCAGGCAGCGGCCGGCCTCGGAGATGTAGCCGGTCTTCTGCACCACGATGTTCCAGTCGGCCTTGGTGACCAGCGAGTCAGTATTGCGGAAGCGCAGCAGGTGCCGGCCCACCTGCACGTCGTAATCGCCATCGGTCGAAAACTGGCGGATGGCGGGCACCTTGGCGGCGGCCATGACCAGTTTGGAAAGGTCTTCGGGGCTGGCCACGTTCTCGTCCGAGAGCCCGGTCGGCTCGACGAAATGCGCGTTGGTCATGCCGAGCTCGCGCGCCTTGGCGTTCATCGCGCTCACGCAGGCGGCCACGCCGCCCGGGTAATTGCGTCCGAGGGCATGCGCGGCGCGGTTCTCGGAGGACATGAGTGCCAGGTGCATCAGATCGCCGCGCGACAGCTGGGTGCCGGGCATCAGACGCGAGAATGAACCCTTACCGAGGCTGCGGTCCTCGTCGCTCACCGTGAGTAGCTCATCGAGCGGCTGTGCGGCGTCTGACACCACCAGCGCGGTCATCAGCTTGGTGATCGAGGCGATCGGCAGGGCGATGTCCGAGCGGCGCGAATACAGCACCGCCGAGTGGGTGGTGTCGAGCACCAGCGCGGCGCTCGAGCGCAGCGCCGGGTCGGCCGGGTTGCTGTGCGTGTGGGTGCGCAGATGGGTCTGCTGAACCGTGCCGCCGGAGATGGCGGCCTGGGAAAGCGGAGCGGCCAACAAAAGGCAGCCAAGTGCCGCCATGCCTAACCGGTGATGCTGACTCATCGCCCCTGCGCCTCGCCCCCCAAAACAACGGTGAGTCTATCAAAGCATCCCTGCCGACAGACCGACGTGACGTATTCTTAAGTTTTTACGAGCGTGTTGTCAGCATTTTTCTGCGCTGCCAGCCGCGCGCGGTCATAACACCGGTGCGGCGTGACGCACTCGCGCTGCGCCGCTGCGGGAATCTGCGGCAGTTCTCACTAACGCGGCCACAGCCAGCCGAAGGTGCCGGCGGTCAGTGCGGCGTAGATCGCCCCGTCGAGGAAGCCCTTGGCGGTGAGTCCCCAGCTGCGCCCGTACCAGATCGACTGCTGGCACAGCGCAAGTGCGTAGCCGAGGAAAGCAATCGCGCCGGTGACCTTGAAGACGTGCGGATAGCCTGCCCCTAGAGGCAGCGTGCGGGCGGCGATCAGCGCCACGCAGGCGCTCACCACCAGCAGGTAGACGAACCACTGGCTGAGGTTGCGGCCCATGGAGACCGGCCCGTTCGGCAATACCGTCATCACCGCCACGGGGCCCGCGCGCAGCTTCGCGGTGAATTCGGGCGATTTGTAGGTCTGCATGTCCCCGGCGCGCGGCAGCATGTAGTCACCCGGCGGCAGCGCCAGCGGCCGCAGCGCACTCAGCGCCTCTGCTTCTCGCGGCAGGGGCGGAAAGTCCCGCCGGTGCCAGAACGGCCCCATGTGAATCACCGAGCTGGCGATGAACACCAGCACCGTCGAGAGCACGAGCGGTAGCCACAGCAACCCGACACTCAGTGTGTGGACCATGAGATTCCCCTTGTGTTTGCTGTTCTTCGGCCCGGGTGAACTTCCCGGGCGCCGCCGACTCTAAACCCAAGTCCCCGCGCGTGCCTCTTACTCAGAACCCCGGTCGCAATCCGTCTGGGGTGCTCTTCCGGCCAAGCTCAGGATTCCCTCTCGATGGAGCGCAGACCCGCCCCCCGGAAGAGGGATTCCGGGGGCCGGCCGGCGCGCGCAAGCTGTTGTTCGGAAAGGCCACGCCGGGGTTGTCCCGGGGAACTTTCCAAGCCTTTAGCACTCTAATGTGGTGACTGCTAAAATGCCTCACCAACCCACGGGAGATCTCATGACTGCAGGTAGCTCATTGGTTGCCCGCATGGGTGACCAGGCACTGGCCGGGCCGCTCGGGAGTCTCGACGCCTATCTCGAGCGGGTTGGCCGGATCCCGGTTCTCACCCGCGAAGAAGAGCGCGCGCTCGCCGAGCGCTTCCGCTCGCAGGAAGATTTGGACGCCGCCCGCGAGCTGGTGCTCGCGCATCTGCGCTTTGTGGTGCACATCGCGCGCGGCTACAGCGGCTACGGATTGCCGATCGGCGATCTGATCCAGGAAGGTAACGTCGGCCTGATGAAGGCCGTGAAGCGTTTCGACCCGACGCTCAATGTGCGCCTGGTGTCGTTCGCCGTTCACTGGATCCGTGCCGAGATCCACGAGTACGTGCTGCGCAACTGGCGACTGGTGAAGATCGCCACCACCAAGGCGCAGCGCAAGCTGTTCTTCAATCTGCGCCGCCTGAAGAAGAACCTCACCTGGCTCTCCGCCGAGGAGACTGCCGCCGTGGCACGCGATCTGGGCGTGACTCCGGCGGAGGTGACCGAGATGGAGAAGCGCCTCGCGGCGCGCGACATGTCGTTCGATCCGGCGCCCGAGTCGGACGAGGAAGAGCTCTACAGCCCGGCGGCCTATCTGCCGGCGCCGGATGCGGATCCGGCCGAGCAGGTGGAGGAAGCCGAGGCCTCGGACGACTCCTCCGACCGCCTGCGTGGCGCGCTGGAGCGGCTCGATGCCCGCAGCCGCGATATCGTCCAGCAGCGCTGGATGACGGATGACAAGTCGACGCTGCACGAGCTGGCCGGCAAATACGGCGTCTCGGCCGAGCGTATCCGGCAGATCGAGTCGAGTGCCCTCGGCAAGCTGCGCGGCCTGATGGCCGCCGCCTGAGTTTCCGGGCGCACCCGCCTTGCCGGCGGTTGCGCCCGGAGTTACGTTGCTGGCATGCGTAGCGTGGCTGAATGGCTCAGCGAATACGGCGCGAGCCACGAAAATCCCACCAATAAACTGCTGCACTGGATCTGCGTGCCGCCGATCCTGCTGGCGGTGCTCGGCTTCCTCTGGTGCACGCCAGTACCGACCGCGGTGAGCGCGCTGTCGCCCTGGCTCAACTGGGCAACGCTGGCCGCGGCTGCCGCGCTCATCTATTACCTGCTGCTGTCGCCGCGGCTCGCGGCCGGAATACTGCTGGCGTTCATCGCGCTGCTGGCACTCACCCGCGGCCTGGCAGAACTCCCCTGGCCGCTGTGGCTCACGTCCCTGGTCATTTTCGTGGCCGCCTGGATCGGCCAGTTCATCGGCCACGCCATCGAGGGCAAGCGCCCGTCGTTCTTCAAGGACCTGCAGTTTCTGCTGATCGGTCCGCTGTGGCTGCTGGCGGCCGCCTACCGCCGTTTCAGCGTCCCCTACTGAGGCGCTAGTTGAGCGCGCGGCCGAGCGCGGCGGCGCGCACCGCGGCGGTCACCTGCTCGTGCACTTCCTTGTCGAGCGGATCGGGCACGAGTTCATCCCCGCGTGCCAGTCCCGCGATGGTGTTCGCGGCGGCCATCAGCATCGCATCGGTGAAGCTCGGCGCGCGTGCTTCGAGGATGCCCTTGAACAGCCCGGGGAAGGCGAGCACGTTGTTGATGCCCTTGCCATCGGCGGCGAACGCTGCGCCGTGCTCGCGTGCCACCAGCGGCTCGATCTCCGGGTCCGGGTTCGACAGCGCCAGGATCACCTGACCCGGCCGCACCCACTGCGGCTGGATGAGTCCCTTGCAGCCGGTAGTGGCGATGACGATGTCAGCGCGCTGCATCAGTGCCTGCAACGTCACCGCCTCACCGCCTACACTCACCAGGCGTGCCATCGCGCCCGGATTGCGGTCCACACCGATCACATGCTTGACCCCGTAGGCACGCAGCAGCCGCACGATACCCATGCCCGCCGCGCCGAGCCCGATCTGGCCGACGATGCTGGCGCTGAGGTCCACTCCCGAGCGGCGGCTGGCGTTGATGAGCGCGGCCAGCGTCACGACGGCGGTACCGTGCTGGTCGTCGTGCAGCACCGGCTTGTCGAGCCGGGCGCGCAGCGACTGTTCGATCTCGAAACATTCCGGCGCGGCGAAGTCTTCCAGCTGGATCGCGCCGAACGAGGTGCCGATGCCGGCGACCAGCTCCACGACCTTGGCCGGCTCGGTCTCCGTCAGCAGGATCGGCACGCCATTGATGCCGACCAGGTCGGCGAACAGCGCCGCCTTGCCTTCCATCACCGGCAGCCCCGCCAGCGCGCCAATGTTGCCGAGCCCCAAGACCGCGGTACCGTTGGTGATGATGGCGACAGTGCTGCCGATCGCCGTGTAGTCATAGGCGCTCTGCGGATTCTTCTGAATCGCGAGACACACGCGTGCCACGCCCGGGGTGTAGACGTCGCGCAGCACCTGACGTGTGTTGATGGGCAGGCTCGCCACGGTGCGGATCTTGCCGCCGCGGTGACGGTTGAAGACGCGGTCGGACTTGCCGACGAAGCGCGCGGTTGGCAGTGCGCCGATGCGCTCGTACAGCGAGCGATCCGCCTCCTCGTCCATCTCCAGCGTGATTTCCCACAGGGTGCGTCCCTGGTCGCGCCGCAGCGCGGTCAGGTGTTCGATCGCAAGTCCGGCATCGGCGATCACCTGCAGCACCCGGGCGAGACTGCCCGGCTGGTGTACGGTCTCGACGATGAGGATCTCGGGGATTTTCATGGGCGCAGAGGGTGCACCAATGGCAGCGCGCGCGCCAGCGCGCTTGCGGCGGCCCTGCCGCCCCACGACTGAGACGGATGCCGCGTCTGAGGATACCCGCTATCATGCGCGCCCCCCGCGAGGGGAGGTTGCAGGAGATCTAAGCCCGTGGCTAAAGCCGCTGCCTCCATGACCGCCGCCGCCAAGGCCGCGCGCACGCTCGATCCCATGGATCTGTTCGGCGTGCGCGCCGCGCTCAGCGAAGAGGAGCGCCTGGTACAGGACTCGGTTGCGCGGCTGGTCGATCAGGAAGTCCTGCCCATCATCCAGCAGTGCTTCGAGGAACACCGCTTCCCGCGCGAGCTGATCCCCAAACTCGCCTCGCTCGGCCTCCTCGGCTCCTCGATCGAGGGTTACGACTGCGCGGGCCTCAATGCCACCTGCTACGGCCTCATCTGCCAGGAGCTCGAACGTGGCGATTCGGGTATTCGCAGCTTCGTGTCGGTACAGTCCTCGCTGTGCATGTACCCGATCTGGACCTTCGGATCGGAAGAGCAGAGGCTGAAATATCTGCCGCGCATGGCCCGCGGCGAAGTCATCGGCTGTTTCGGACTCACCGAGCCGCACGGCGGCTCCGATCCGGGCAACATGAAGACGCACGCCAAGAAGCGCGGCGGCGACTGGGTGCTGAACGGTTCCAAGATGTGGATCACTAACGGCGCGATCGCCGATGTCGCCGTGGTCTGGGCCATGACGCCGGAGGGTATCCGCGGCTTCCTGGTGGACAAGGGCACGCCCGGCTTCTCGGCTCCGGAGATCCAGCACAAGTTCTCGCTGCGCGCTTCCGTGACCGCGGCGCTCTACTTCGACAACGTCGTCGTGCCCGAAAGTCAGATGCTGCCCGGCGTGAGCGGTCTCAAGGGGCCGTTGTCGTGTCTGACACAGGCGCGCTATGGCATCTGCTGGGGAGTGATTGGAGCTGCGCAAGCGTGCCTGAAACAGCTCATCGACTACACCGCGACACGCACACTGTTCGACCGGCCGCTGGCCGCCAACCAGACGATCCAGGTGCGTCTCGCCGACATGTCGCGGCGCATCACCACCGCGCAGCTGCTGGTGTTGCAGCTCGGGCGGCTGAAAGAAGCCGGCAACATGCAGCCGACGCACGTATCGCTCGCCAAATGGAACAACTGCCGCATGGCACTCGACATCGCGCGCGACTGCCGCGACATGCTCGGCGGTGCGGGCATCAGTGCGGAGTACGCCCCCATCCGCCACATGCTCAATCTCGAGAGCGTCATCACCTACGAAGGCACGGAAACCATTCACCAGCTGAGCGTCGGCCGCGAGCTCACCGGCATCAACGCGTTCTGAGACGTCGTTGTCATTGCGCGCGCAGCCGCCCGCCCGCACGCGGCTCGGCTGCGACGCGGCGCACCGCGCTATTTGAGCATCATCACCTGGGGTCGCAGCAGGTAGAAGCCGACCGCGATCACGATCAGATAGGCGAGCAGGATGAAGGTCCAGCCCATGTTGTGGCGGATCACATCGCCCTCGCGGCGCACGAACTTACTGGTGGAGACCCCCACACTCGCGGTCTGCGGCGCAACCGGTTTGCCGATCTCCGCGCCGACTGAGTTGAGTGTCGGCAGCAGCAGCGGCGGCATCCCCAGCTGCGCACCCACCAGCGCCTGGAACTTGCCGAACATGGCATTGGTGGAAGTATTCGAGCCGGACAGCGCCACGCCGATGAATCCCAGGATCGGCGCCACGATGATGAAGGCGGTGCCCATGCTGGCGAAGCCCTTCGCCAGCGATGCCGCCATGCCCGAATAGTTGAACACGTACGCCAGCCCGAAGATGAATACACCCACGAGCAGCGCGCCCCACATCTGATGGAAGGAGCGGCGGAAGATCTCAGCGATCTGCGCGCTCGTCAGCCGCCCCATCGCCAGCAGCAGCAACGCGACGATGACCCAGGAGGCGAGAATCGCCGTGCCACCGACATAAGGGGCGAAGTTGAACACCGCGCTGACGTTACCCTTCGGCAGCGGGCAGTCCACCACCAGCGCCGAGCAGGCCACGGCCTGCACCTTGTACCAGCTCACCTTCGGCAGCGGCGACCAGGGTCCGGTCCAGGCGGTCACGACCAGCAGCAGTACGACGAAGGGCATCCAGGCCTGCAGCACCTCC
>DATHMN010000088.1:0-18716 GCA_035487135.1 Steroidobacteraceae bacterium
TTCGCCGCCCATGAGCATCACCGTGCGACCTTTGCCGCAGCGGGCAGCGGCACTGCGCGCCTGCTCGACCGCGCCCGCGATGCCCTCGGTGACGAAGGTGTAGGGGATGTCTGCGCGGGGCACTTCCGCGGGAGCCCGATGGCTGAGGATGACGAGGGGAACGCCCTCCAGCGGGCCCTTGCCACCCCAACCGTTTGCGATGTCATAGGTGCGCCGCCCGCAGACGACGGCTGCGGTCCGGTCAACGCGCTGATCGAAGACCTGCGCGCTGATCGCAGACAGGTGGAAGCGCCCGCCGCCGTGGCGGCTGGGGGTGTCGCCCTTGAAGTACCAGTCAAACAGTCGCTCGCCGCCCTTGCCGAGCGGCTGACCGCGCCCGTCCTTAGGTCCGGCTACGAAGCCGTCGAGCGACACCGACATCGCCGCGCCCACAGTATAGGTTGCGGTGCGCGGGCCGCTCTCCACATCGGCGACGCCCGAGCGCTTCAGGGTGGCCACGCTGCAACTCCTGTGCGGTAAAAAGCCAAGCGTTACGGGCCGCCACGTTATCATCCCCAGCGAGGTGTACATGACTGCAATCCGCAACCGGATCTTCGCCATGGGCGTGCTGCTGTGGCTGCCGGCATGCGGCTGGAGCGCCGAGGCAGCCGACCCGTGCGCGCAGTTCACCGGCAACGTGGAGCGCGAGCGCGCGCTGTTTGCCGGGGCCGCCCAAGCACTCGGCGCGGGCGCCGAGGCTGCGCTCGCCCCCGCGATAACCCCCGGGCGGCTCTACCAGCTGACGCTTCTTCCCCAGGCGCAGGTGCACTTTGCCGTGCCTCCGGAGAAACAGCGTCCAGCGGCCGATCCACACGCGGGACTGGTCAGTCTCAGCCTCGAGCACGCTGGCCGCTACCGGATTGCACTCGACCAGCCGGTGTGGGTGGATGTGATCAACAGCGGCGTGGCAGTCAAATCGGCGGATTTCCAGGGTCAGAAGGGCTGCAGTGCGCCCCACAAGATCGTCGAGTTCTCACTCCCGGCCCACGCCCCGCTGCTGCTGCAGTTCAGCGCCGGCGGCGAGCATGTGCGCGTGAGCATCACGGCGGCTGCCGCGCCCTAGCAGCAGCCTGTAGTTAGTCGACGCCGACCATGACGCTGTCGGCCTTGACCAGGGCGTAGGCGTGCCGCCCCTTCTTGAGCTTCAGCCGCCGGGCCGAATGACTGGTGATCACCGAGACGATCTCGACCCCCTTGGCAATGCGCAGTGTCACCTCGGTACTGACCGGACCGCGGACGATCCTTTTGATCGTGCCGGAGAAAGTGTTGCGGGCGCTGAGTTTCATGTCGGCTCCTGTCGTGCGGCTTGCCCACGGGTGGCTGGGGGCGCGATTCTAACCGCGGCAGGTGAACGGCTGTCGAGGTAGATGCTAACGGCGGGCGAGGAAGGCGACCGTGCCAGCGCCAGCTGGCCCGCCGCCGAGTCGAGGTTAAATTGCTACTCGTGCGGCAGCGCTGGGTGGTGCCGGCCGGAGAGAACAGCGCATCTACCGCTACGCCGCGGCGCAACAGCTCAGCGGCGAGTTGCGACGACTGCGAACTCAGGGAGTCGGCGTCGCCCACCGAAATGAAGCTCGGCGGGAAGCGCGCGCTCAGATACAGGCCAACCGCGGCGGTGGCAGAGTCCGGGTCGCGCATGAAGTCACGCGAGCCACTGTACGACCACAGCAGCGTACGCAGGAACAACCAGCGCAAGCCGTGCGCCTGCGCGGCGCGCGTGTCGTAGGGGCCGCAAGAGAGTATGAGTCCGCGCAGCTGCTGCGGTTGGATCGCGCGCCGCATATCCAGGCGCGGAGGCGTAGCTGCTCACGGTGATGATGTTGGCGAGCTGCGCGACGATCTGCGCTCCGGCCGAATCGCCGGCGAGCACCAGACGCGCGGGTCGACGTGCAGCCGCGTGACCTGCGAGACCAGAAACGCCAGCGCCTGGTTCGCCTGCCGCAGCGGTGTCGGGTAGGTATGCGCCGGCGCCAGGGAATAGTCGAGCGCGACGCTCGTATAACCGTGAGCGGCGAAGATGCGCAGGTAGTTACCGACCTGCGCCTGTTGCCGGAGATCGAGCCGCCGCCGCGCACCCACACGAGCGTGGGACGCGGCTCGCCGCCAGTCAGGGTCGCCGCATAAAATACATCGAGGCGCATGTCAGGGTTAGCCGCGCCATAGGCCAGGTCGAGTTGCGCGGCCACCCCCGATGGCACATGCTGCGCGGCAGCTCGCGCCGCGCGTCCCAATCGAACGCCCAGCGAATCACCAGTACCGCAGGCCAGGGACTGAGCTGGAGCGCGAGGTAGCAGGCCAACGCGAGCGCGCCGGCGGCGGCCACGAGAAGAATCCGCGACCGGCCTGTGGCGGCACGTGGCCATGATGAGATGACTATCGCGTGGCCGATTGCGAAGTCAAGAAGACGGAAGACCTAACATGAACACCGACCGCTCCTGTTGCGATTTGGCCCGGCGCCGCAGCGTACTGCGCTCGCTGCTCGGACTCGCTGCCGCCGCTGCCGTGAGTGCCATGCCGCCAGCGATGCGCGTCTCCGCGGCGGCCGCTCTCACCCAGGCGCAGCGCGATGCGCTGACACCGGACGCGGTGCTCGCGCTGGCGCTGCGCGGCAACGAGCGCTTCCGCACCGGCAAGATGAAGGCACATGACTACCTGGCACAGAAGCGCGCGACCGCCGGCGGCCAGTACCCGGCGGCGGCGATCCTCAGCTGTATCGACTCGCGCGCACCCGCGGAAATCATCCTCGACGCCGGTATCGGCGATACCTTCAACGCGCGCATCGCCGGCAACATCGCCGACGACGACATCCTCGGCAGCCTCGAATTTGCCTGCGCGGCGGCCGGCGCGAAACTGATACTAGTCATCGGCCACACCGCCTGCGGCGCGATCAAGGGAGCCATCGACGGCGTCGAGCTCGGACATCTCACCGGGCTTCTCAATCAGATCAAACCGGCTGTCGCCGCCACCCAGTACGCCGGTGCGCGCACCAGCAAGAACGGCGAGTTTGTCGATGCGGTCGCAGCGACCAACGTGCGGCGCACCGTCACTGACATCCGCACGCGCAGCAGCGTGCTCGCGGGGCTGGAGAAAGACGGCAAGATCAAGATCGTCGGCTCGATGTATCACCTGAACGGCGGACGGGTCGAGCTATTGAGCTGAGCAGGTCCGGACGGTGAGCGATCCGCCGGTGAGCGGCGCAACGCCCGCGCAGCACGCCACCTCTGCGTGGGGGGCGATGCGCTACCCGGTATTCCGCTATCTGTGGATCGCCACGGTGGTTTCGAATATCGGCGGCTGGATGTACAACGCCGCCTCCGGCTGGCTGATGACGAGCCTCGACCCCAGCCCACTGGTGGTCTCGCTGGTGCAGGTGGCGAGCAGCCTGCCGCTGTTCCTGTTTGCACTGCCGGCCGGCGCGCTGGCCGACATGCTCGACAAGCGCCGTTTCATCCTCACGCTCGAAATCCTCACCACGTTGTTCTCCGCGCTGTTTGCGCTGCTCATTACGCTGCACGTGGTGTCACCGCTGCTGCTGCTGCTGTTCATCCTGTTCGTGGGCACGCTCGGCGCACTCGAGACCCCGGCTTGGCAGGCGATCGTACCGATGCTGGTGCCGAAGACGGCGCTCTCCTCTGCGGTAGCGGTCAACAGTCTCGGCATCAACATCAGCCGGGTGCTGGGACCCGCGCTCACCGGCGTCGTCATCCTGGCCGGTGGTATCGCTGCGCCTTTCTGGCTGGACGCGGTCAGCAATCTGGGCGTCATCGCGGTGATCTACGGCTGGTGTCCGCGGGCGACCGCCAGCCAGACGGCGCTGCCGGCCGAGCATCTGGTCGGCGCCATGCGCGCCGGGGTGCGATATGCGCGCAACAACGCGCAGTTGCGCTCCACGCTGGCGCGTGCGATCGGTTTCTTCCTGTTCGCGAGCGCCTACTGGGCCTTGCTGCCGGTGGTGGCGCGCACGCAGCTGCGCGGCGGCCCGACGCTCTACGGCGTGCTGCTGGCCGCTATCGGCTTTGGTGCAGTGATCGGCGCACTGCTGCTGCCGCGCACGCGCGCCAAATCCGGTCCCAATCAGGTGATCGTCCTGGGCCAGCTGGGCACGGCGGTCGCGCTCGCAATGTTCGGCGCCGCGCGCGCGGACTGGGTCGCAATCCTCGCCTGCCTGCTCGCCGGCATCGCCTGGATCGCGGTGCTTGCGACCCTCAACGTCTCCGCACAGGTGGCACTGCCCGAATGGGTGCGCGGACGCGGGTTGGCCGCTTACGTCACGGTGTTCTTCGGCACCATGACCCTCGGCAGCGCGCTGTGGGGCTGGCTCGCCGACCGCGCCGGCCTGCCCGCCGCCCACTACCTCGCCGCGGCTGGCGCGCTGGTGGCCACGCTCGCGACGCGTCGCTGGCGGCTGCACTCCGGGCCCGCCGCCGACCTGACACCCTCGATGCACTGGCCCGAGCCGGTGCTGGCGCCCGGAGTGAGTCAGGATGCCGGCCCGGTGCTCGTCACGGTCGAGTACCAGGTGGAGCCACCGCAGCGCGCGCAGCTGCTGGCGGCGCTCAAACAGATCGGCCGCGAGCGCCGCCGCGACGGTGCCTACGCCTGGCAGGTATACCAGGACACCGCGCAGCCCGAGCGCATCCTCGAGACTTTCCTGGTGGACTCCTGGCTCGAGCACATGCGCCAGCATCGGCGGGTCACCCAGGCGGATCGGCTGATCGAGGACCAGGCGCGCAAGCTGCTGCGCCAGGAGCCGCGCATCACGCACTACGTGGCTGCGGAGCAAGTCCCCGCGATACGCACCCTCAGCGGCGCCTGAGTATTACAGCTGCCCGGTGCTGGTCTGCGCGAGCAGGGACATGAGCGCGTACACGGCATCGATATGCGGTGTGGCGGTGTGCGTGAGGCGCGCCAGCTCCACGACGGAACCCAGAAGCGCGTCGATCTCGAGCGGCCGGCCTGCTTCCACGTCCTGCAGCATCGAGGTCTTGTGCTTGCCAACCTTCTCGGCACCGGCCACGCGCCGCTCGAGCGGCACGCGGAAACTGATCCCCAGCTTCTGCGCGATCGCCTGTGCTTCGGTCATCATGGCCACGGCCAGCGCGCGCGTGGGCGGACACTGACAGATATCGACCAGGGTCGCGCGTGTCAGCGCGCTGATGGGATTGAACGTCAAGTTGCCCCACAGTTTCAGCCAGATCTCCGCGCGCACGTCCGTCAGCACCGGCGCCTTGAAGCCGGCGCGCGTAAAGCACTCGGATACCCGCTGCACACGCGCACTGCTGCTGCCGTCGAGTTCGCCGACCGGGAAGCGGTCGCCCTCAATCTGGCGAATGACGCCAGGGGCGACCAGCTCGGCTGCCGGGTACACCACGCAGCCGATGACGCGCTCGGCGGGAATGCTCTGGCTGATGCGTCCACCGGGATCGACGCTGCCCAGGACGGTGCCGGACAGCGTTCCGCCGTGCTGGTGGAAGTACCAGTAAGGAATGCCGTTCTGCATAGTGACTACGACGGTCTGCGCGCCAAACAGCTGCGGCACCTGCTCGATGAGCGCCGTGAGCTGATGTGCCTTGACGGCCAGGATCACCATGTCCTGCGCGCCCGCGTTCACATAATCATCGCTCGCGCCGACATCGCGCGCGATGAGCTCGGTGCCATCGTGCTGAATCAGCTTCACGCCGTGGGCGCGCACGGCCGCGAGATTCGCGCCGCGCACCATGAAGGTCACCTGCTCGCCGGCCAACGCCAGCTTGACGCCGACCAGGCCGCCGATGGCACCGCAGCCGATGATGGCGATCTTCATGGTTCTTGACTCGATCTGTGTCAGTTATGTCGCGCGCGAATGGCGCAGGTATTTATCAGGTATATCAGATATAAAATGAGTGCAGAAGTCCTCCTCCAGCGAGGAACGTTGACCGCAGTGCTCGTACCCGCCGACCCCAAGACTGACGCTGTTCCCGGACCTCTGTCGCATCCGTGGACGCAGCTGGCGCTCGGACTGCTGAGCATGGCGGCGGTCGCCAATCTGCAGTACGGCTGGACGCAGTTCGTCGACCCCATCGATGCCAAATTCCGCTGGGGGCGCCCCGCGATTCAGATCGCCTTCACCCTGTTCGTCGCACTGGAGACCGCCCTGGTGCCGATCGAGGGTTATCTGGTCGATCGCTACGGTCCACGACCCGTGGTCGCCGGCGGCGCCGTTCTGGTGGCGCTCGCCTGGACCCTGAACTCGATCGCCGACTCGCTGCCGCTGTTGTACGTGGCGGCGGCGGTCGGCGGCATCGGCACGGGGGCGGTCTACGGCACCTGCGTGGGCAACGCCCTCAAGTGGTTTCCGAGCCGGCGTGGACTGGCGGCCGGCATTACCGCCGCCGGCTTTGGCGCCGGCACCGCGCTCACGGTGGCGCCGATTGCACGCATGATTGCCGTGTCCGGCTATCAGCACGCGTTCCTGTACTTCGGACTGTTGCAGGGCGCCGTGGTCCTGCTCGCCTCCATCGGACTGCGGGCAGCGCCCGCCTCCTACCTGGGCGAGGCCACCCGGCGCACTCAGTCGCCGCGCAGCTTCAGTCCGCGCGAAGTGCTGCGCCGCCCGCTGTTCTGGGTGCTGTATGTCACGTTCGTGCTGGTCGCCTCCGGCGGTCTGACACTGATCGCTTGCATGACGCCGATCGCGCGCGACCTCCACGTCGCCAAAGTGCCGGTGCAGTTGCTCGGCATCCTACTGCCGGCCGGGGTGTTCGCGATCAACCTGCAACGCATCCTCGACGGTGTCGGACGCCCCTTCTTTGGCTGGGTATCCGACCACATGGGTCGCGAGAACACCATGGCGCTCGCTTTCGTGATCGGCGCGCTGGCGCTGTGTATGCTCAGCCGCATCGGCAGCGAGCCGCTGCCGTTCGTACTGCTGACCGGGCTCTACTTCGGCGTGTTCGGCGAGATCTACAGCCTGTTTCCCGCGATCCAGGGCGACACTTTCGGCGCCAAGTACGCTGCGGCCAATGCCGGTATGCTGTACACGGCCAAGGGCGCGGGCGCGTTGCTGGTGGCGCCGGCGAGCGCGATCGCGCTCGCCCGGGGCTGGCACAGCGTGTTCCTGCTCGCTATGACCTTCAATCTGCTGGCCGCCGCGCTCGCCCTGTTCGTGGTGAAACCCATGCGCGCGCGGCACTTCGCGGCGCTGCACGCCGCGGCACACGGAGATCCGGAATGGGCAAGGCACTAGACGGCGTTCGCATCCTCGACTTCACCCACGTGCAGTCGGGACCCACCTGTACGCAGCTGTTGGCGTGGTTCGGCGCAGAGGTGATCAAGGTGGAGCGCGCCGGCGCCGGCGACATCACCCGCGAGCAGCTGCGCGATGTGCCGGACGCGGACAGTCTCTATTTCACCATGCTGAACCACAACAAGCGCTCGATCACGCTCGACACCAAGCACCCGCGCGGCAAGGCCGTGCTCGAGCGGCTGATCAGGCACTGCGACGTGCTGGTCGAAAACTTCGCCCCGGGCGCGCTCGATCGCATGGGCTTCACCTGGGAGCGCATCCAGGAACTCAATCCGCGCATGATTGTGGCCTCGGTGAAAGGGTTTGGACCCGGCCCGTACGAGGACTGCAAGGTCTACGAGAACGTGGCGCAGTGCGCCGGCGGCGCCGCCTCCACCACCGGCTTCGATGACGGACCACCGCTGGTCACCGGCGCGCAGATCGGCGACAGCGGTACCGGGCTGCACCTGGCACTCGGCATCGTTTGTGCACTCTATCAACGCAAGAGCAGTGGCCGCGGCCAGAAGGTGCTGGTCGCGATGCAGGACGGCGTGCTCAATCTTTGCCGGGTGAAGCTGCGCGACCAGCAGCGCCTGGCGCGCACCGGCGTGATGAAGGAATACCCGCAGTACCCGGACGGTTCGTTCGGCTCGGCGGTGCCGCGCGCCGGCAACGCCTCCGGCGGGGGCCAGCCCGGCTGGATCATCAAATGCAAGGGCTGGGAGTCCGATCCCAACGCGTATCTGTACTTCATCGCCCAGGCGCCGGTGTGGAAGGAAATCTGCGCCGTGATCGGCAAGAAAGAGTGGATCACCGATCCGGATTACGCGACGCCGCCCGCCCGGCTGCCGCGCCTGAAGAGTGTGTTCGCTGCGGTCGAGGCCTGGACGATGACCAAGACCAAGTTCGAGGCCATGGCGGAACTCAACCGCCACGACATTCCGTGCGGGCCGATCCTGTCGATGGAGGAACTGGCTGCCGAACCCTCGCTGCGGGCCAGCGGCACGGTGGTCGAGGTCGACCATCCCAAGCGCGGCAAGTACCTGAGCGTCGGTAATCCGATCAAACTTTCGGACAGTCTGTCCGAGGTGACACGCTCGCCACTGCTCGGGGAACACACCGCGGAGGTGCTCGCCGAGCTCGGACTGACCGCCGCGGAAATTACCGCCCTGCAGTCCGAAAAAGTGATCTGAGGCGCCTGCTGCGCGCTAGTGCGCCGACGGCGGGCGCCGTTCGTCGTGCTGCTCGGCGGGCCGGTCCCTGACCTCGTACCAGATCGCGTTCAGCACGCCAAAGGTCAATGCCAGTCCAGTTCCGAGAATCCAGCTGAAGTACCACATGGTCGCTTTTCCTCAGTAGAGACCCGTGTGCCGCCGGATCTGCTCCAGCGTGATCTGACCCTTGAGCACGCGGTACACCCAGGCGGTATAGGCCAGCACCACCGGCAGCAGCACGATGACGACCAGCAGCATGATGAGCAGCGTGTGTGCGCTGCTCGCGGCATCCCAGATCGTCAGTCCCTGATCCGGATGGGTCGATGAGGGCATGAGGAACGGAAACAGCGCCACACCGCCGGTGAGAATCGTGGCTGCGAGCGACACGCCGCTGGCGATGAATGCGGCACCCGCGTGGCGTGCACCCAGCAGCGCCCAGGTAGCGGCCGCGCCGCACAGTGCGACTGCCGGGATCAGCCAGAAGAAGGAGCGCTCCCGATACGGCGCAAACCAACCACCGGGGACGAGCGCGACGTGCTTGGCAAGCGGGCTGATCGGCACGGCGGTGTTCACCTCGGTGATGACCTGTCCGTCGATGCCATAGGCCACCCAGACGCCGGCAGTGAGGAAAGCGACTGCGTACAGCATGGCCGCGGCCCGCCCGAGCTGCGCCGCGCGCGTCGCCATCGGTTCGCCCACCTTGAGAACGACGTACGCGGCGCCGTGCATGATCAGCATCGCGAGACTCACGACTCCCACCAGCAGTGCGAACGGTTGCAGCAGGCCAAAGAAGCCGCCGGTGAATACTGGACGCTGCAGTGTGTCGAAGTGGAACGGCAGGCCGAGAAACAGGTTGCCAAAGGCGACGCCGAACAGCAGCGGCGGCAGCGCACCGCCGAGCGTGAGCGCCCAGTCCCAGGCGTTGCGCCAGCGCGGCGCGCTCAGTTTATTGCGGTACATGAAGCCGACCGGCCGCAGGATCAGCGCCAGCAGCAGCAGAAACATCGCCAGATACAGCCCAGAGAACGCGGCCGCGTATAGCAGCGGCCAGGCGGCGAAGGTCGCGCCGCCCGCCAGAATGAACCACACCTGGTTGCCATCCCACACCGGTTCGATCGATTCCAGCAGCGCGCGCCGCTCCTCATCCGAGCGGCCCACGAAGCGGAAGGTCGCACCGATCCCGAGATCGAAGCCATCAGTGACCGCAAAGCCGATCAACAGCGCGCCGAGAATCAGCCACCAGAGGATCCGCAGTGTCGCGTAGTCAGGCATCGCGGCTCCCTCAGACCGTCAGCGGCGGCGGCGCCGGCGGCAGCGGCCAGTAACCGAGCCCGTCGGGGCCGCGGCGGATCATGCGCACCAGCAGATACACATCGACCACTGCCAGCGCCGAGTAGAACAGCACGAAGCCACCGAGCGACAGCGCGACATTCATCGCCGCTACCGGCGATGCGCCGAGAAATGTCGGCAGCACGCCGTCAATCGCCCAGGGCTGGCGGCCGTACTCGGCCACCACCCAGCCGAGCTCGGCGGCGATCCAGGGCAGCGGCAGGCTGCAGAAAGCGATTCTGAGAAACCAGCGGTTCTCCAGGACACGGTGGCGCGTCGCCAGATAAAAGGCGCTGGCGAACAGCCCGATGAAAAACAGGCCGAGTGCCACCATGCCGCGGAAGCACCAGAAAAGGACCGGCACGTTCGGCTCGGTCGACCAGGCGGCGGCGTTGATCTGCGCTGCGGTCGCGCTCAGCGGATTGTCGGTGTAGCGCAGCAGCAGCAGCCCGTAGCCCAGATCCGTCTGGTGTTCGGCAAACTGCTGCTGCGCCTCGCGGTCCTGCGGATGCAGGCGCAACGTCTGCAGCGCCGCATAGGCGGCGAGGCCGCTGTGAATGCGCGTTTGCGCCTGCGCCACCAGCTCGAAGATGCCGAGCACCGGCTTGTCGAGCGAGCGCGTCGCGATCAGCCCGAGCAGCCAGGGCACCTTCACTTCGGCGTGTGTCACATGCTCGGTGCGATCGGGGAAGCCCCACAGCGTGAAACCCGCCGGCGCTGGCTCGGTGTGCCACTCGGCCTCGATGGCGGCGATTTTCATCTTCTGGTTTTCGCTGGCGAGGTAACCGGATTCGTCGCCAAGCACCACCACCGAGAGGGCGCACGCAAGCCCAAAGCTGGCGGCTACCGCCATTGAGCGGTGCGCCAGATCGAGGTTACGGCCACGCAGCAGGTACCAGGCGCTCACCGCCAGCACGAACACCGATCCGACCACGTAGCCGGCGGCAACCGTGTGGACGAATTTGGCCTGCGCCACCGGGTTCAACAGCAGCTCGCGGAACGAGGTCAGCTCCATGCGCATGGTCTGCGGGTTGAACTTCGCCCCCACCGGGTTCTGCATCCAGCCGTTGGCGATCAGGATCCACAGCGCTGACAGACTCGAGCCGAGCGCGACCAGCGCGGTGACGATGAGATGCCCGACGCGCGACAGTCGCTCCCAGCCAAAAAAGAACAGGCCGACGAAGGTCGATTCGAGGAAGAACGCCATCAGGCCCTCGATCGCGAGCGGCGCACCGAAGATATCGCCCACATAGTGGGCGTAGTAGGCCCAGTTGGTGCCGAACTGGAACTCCATGGTGATGCCGGTGGCCACCCCCATGGCAAAGTTGATGCCGAACAGCATCCCCCAGAAACGCGTCATGCGCTTCCAGATCTCTGCACCGGTCATGACGTACACCGACTCCATGATCACCAGCAGCATGGACAGGCCAAGAGTCAGTGGCACGAACAGAAAGTGATAAAGCGCAGTGAGCGCGAACTGCGCGCGCGACAGCGCAACGACGTGCAGGTCAATCACGTGAACGAGCCGCCGGCGGCGGCGCGGGTTGCTCGAGCCCGAGGCGCGCGCTGGTCGGGCCGGCGCCAGCCGGTGGCTGCCGGTCACCTGAGAAGAACAGCAGCCACAAGAGCGCCAGTGCCAGGCCTTTCAGCACCAGCAGCACCGCGAGTTCGCGCCGCAGCGTGCCACGCCACAGCGCCGAGTGCGCGCGCTGACCTCCCATGCGTGCGGATATTAGCAACGCTCGGCCACAAAGGGGAACCGCGCCGGAGTTAGGTGTCAGCCGGTCGCTGCGCCCGATCTGACGGGCGGCAACTGCGCCCACTCCTCATCGCTGTACAGACGCGAGCGCGTGAGGAAACGCACCCCTTCCGGACCTTCGAGCGAGAACATGCCACCGCGCCCCGGGACCACGTCGATGATCAGGTGCGTGTGCATCCAGTACTCGAACTGGGCAGCGCCCATGTAGAACGGCTGGCCGCCGATGTCGCCGAGCAGCACATCCGCGTCCCCGACCAAGAGCTCACCGCGCGCAAAGCACATGGGCGCGCTGCCGTCGCAGCAGCCGCCCGACTGGTGAAACATCAGCGGTCCGTGCCGTGCGGCGAGCTTGCTGATCAGCTCAAGGCCGGCTGCGGTGGCGCTGACGCGGGTCATCGTCATGGCATCTGCAGGAGCGCGGCGCGCGCAACGAGCCGCGCGCGCTGCGTTCCCGACTGCTAGAAGAACCCCAGTGCCTTGGGCGAATAGCTCACCAGCATGTTCTTGGTCTGCTGATAGTGATCGAGCATCATCTTGTGGTTTTCGCGACCGATGCCCGACTGCTTGTAGCCGCCGAACGCCGCATGCGCGGGATAGGCGTGATAGCAGTTGGTCCACACCCGCCCCGCCTGAATCGCCCGACCCATGCGGTAGCAGGTGTTGATGTCACGCGACCACACGCCGGCGCCGAGGCCGTAGAGCGTGTCGTTGGCGATCTCGAGCGCGTCCGCCTGGTCCTTGAACGTGGTGACCGACACTACCGGGCCGAAAATCTCCTCCTGGAAAACGCGCATCTTATTGTTGCCGCGCAGCACCGTCGGCTGCACGTAGTAACCCTCCTCGAGGCCGCTGTTGATGCTGGCACGGCCGCCGCCGGCGAGCACCTTGGCGCCTTCCTGGCGGGCGATGTCCATGTAGGAAAGGATCTTCTGCAGCTGCTCGCTCGAGGCCTGCGCGCCGATCATGGTGGCCGGATCGAGCGGATCGCCCTGCTTGATGCTCGCGACGCGCTTCAGCGCGCGCTCCATGAACTTGTCGTATATGGATTCCTCGATGAGCGCCCGCGACGGACAGGTGCACACCTCACCCTGGTTGAGCGCGAACATGACGAAGCCTTCGATTGCCTTGTCGAAGAAGGCGTCGTCCTGCGCCAACACGTCCTTGAAAAAGATGTTGGGCGATTTGCCACCGAGTTCCAGCGTCACCGGAATCAGATTCTGCGAGGCGTACTGCATGATCAGTCGCCCGGTGGTGGTCTCGCCGGTGAAGGCCACCTTGGCCACGCGTTTGCTCGATGCCAGGGGCTTGCCCGCCTCGACCCCGAAGCCGTTGACCACGTTCAACACCCCGGGCGGCAGCAGATCGCCCACCAGCTCCAGCATCGCGAGAATGGACACCGGGGTCTGCTCGGCCGGCTTCAGCACCACGCAGTTGCCCGCGGCGAGTGCCGGCGCGAGCTTCCAGGTCGCCATCAGCAGCGGAAAATTCCATGGAATGATCTGGGCGACGACCCCCAGCGGCTCATGAAAATGGTAGGCCACGGTGTCATCGTCGATCTGCGCGATCGAGCCTTCCTGGGCGCGCACGCAGCCGGCGAAATAGCGGAAGTGGTCGATCGCCAGCGGCAGATCGGCAGCCGTGGTCTCACGGATCGGCTTGCCGTTGTCCCAGGTCTCCACGGTCGCCAGGTAATCGAGATTCTCCTGCAGGCGGTCGGCGATCTTGTTCAGGATCACGGCACGCTCAGCCGCCGAGGTGCTGCCCCACTTGGCGCGGGCCGCGTGCGCGGCATCGAGCGCAGCCTCGACATCGTCAGCACCGGAGCGCGGGATTTCACACAACACACGCCCGGTGACCGGCGTGACGTTCTCGAAGTACTCCCCCCGGGCCGGCGGCGTCCACTTACCCCCGATGTAATTGTCATAGCGCTTCTTGAAGTTCACATGGACGCGCCCGTGTGTGCTGGGCTCGATCTTCGCGGTGCTCACGTTCGTCTCCTCGCTGGCTGCATCGACTACGCGGCAACGCGCCGCGCAACGAAGAATGCAAACCACGTGCCACCCTCGTGGCCGTGGACCTGGGGCTCATCATGTGCTGACTGCGCGCGCGGCGTGCCGCTGCAGCGCCGCGCTGCTCCGTTGTGACACAGTGCCTGCGGCGGGAGTTCCAGGACGCAACACCTGTTGCGGCATGACACATTCGCGCGTTGCCGGAAAAATTTAGCCCTCCAATGCCTCAGCCCAAGCTGCCGGACGACAGCCCCTGCAGGATCGCAGCGCCGATTTCATGAGACGCGGGTCGGGGATTAGACTGGGGGCTCGATTGGGCGCGCCGCCTCCGGCGGTGCTGCTGCGCGCGGCCGCTGACCGGGCCGTGCCACGAGGGGGATCTGATGGCTCGCGTCGTGGAGTTTGACCCGCGGCTCAAAGGCCGCGCGGGCAAGGAGCGGCCTGCAGAAGTCGCATCCTGGCATGCGCGTGCGCGCCAGCTCGGGCTGCGCGAAAGCCTGCAGCCTGACTTTAGTGCGGTATCCCGGATCGAGCTGGCGCGGCTCGCAGAGCAGAACCGCACTCTGTACACGCATGCCGTTCCGGTGATGGAGACGCTGCACCAGCAGATTCTCAACACTCACAGCATGGTCATCCTGACGGATTCCGCCGGGATGATCCTCCACACCCTCGGGGATGCCGACTTTCTCGAGCGCGCCGACCGCGTTGCGCTGCGGCCGGGTGTCGCCTGGTCCGAGCTCAGCAAGGGCACCAACGCCATCGGGACCGCCCTCACCGAGGAGCGGCCGACATTGGTCCATGGCAGCGAGCACTTTCTCGCCGTGAACCGCTTCCTCACGTGCTCGTGCTCGCCGATCCGCGATCCGCACGGCCGGGTGATCGGCGCGCTGGATGTGTCCGGCGCTAAGGAGAGCTATCACGCCCACACCATGGCGCTGGTGCGCATGTCGACGCAGCTGATCGAGAATCACCTGTTCGTCGATCGCTTCAGCCAGGCGGTGCGCATCCATTTCCACCTGCGCCCTGAGTTTTTGGGAACAATTGCCGAGGGCATCGCGGCATTCGATGCCGTTGGCCGCTTCGTGGCGGCAAACGACGCCGGGCTGATGCAGCTGGGCGTGCCGGTCGATGCGCTGCTGGCGCAGACCATGCCCTCGCTGTTCGGCGTGTCGGTCGACGCACTCGTAGATCGCTGCCAGCGCGAGGGCGCAGGGCTCGTCAGTCTGTGTCTGTCCAATGGTGTGCGTGTCAGCGCCCGCGCAGAGCTCAGCCGCGCGGCGCTGCGGATGCGCACCTCGCCCGTGACCCGCGGCGATCGCCCGGGCGTCTCGCCGCCGCCTCGCGCCCGCAGCGGCTATCGCCTGGAGGAGCTGGACCTCGGCGAGCCTGCCATCACGCGCGCCATCCAGCAGCTGCGCCGGGCGCAGCATCACGAGATCCCGATCCTCATCTGCGGCGAGACCGGCACCGGCAAGGAGGTCATGGCGCGTGCCATCCACAACCAATCGCCACGCGCCGCCAAGCCGTTCGTCGCGGTCGACTGCGCTGCCATCCCCGAGTCGCTCATCGAAGCGGAGCTGTTTGGCTACGAGGAAGGCGCCTTCACCGGGGCGCGCCGCCGCGGCAGTATTGGCAAGATCGCCGCCGCGAGCGGCGGCACGCTGTTCCTCGATGAAATCGGTGACATGCCGGCCGCGCTGCAGAGCCGCCTGCTGCGCGCGCTGCAGGAGCGTGTGGTCACCCCGCTCGGCGGCAGCAAAGCGCTGAGCGTCGATATCGCCGTGATCTGCGCCACCCACCGCGACCTGCGCGCGATGCTCGAGCGCGGTGAATTCCGCGCAGATCTCTACTATCGCCTCAACGGACTGACGGTGCGGCTGCCGCCGCTGCGCGAGCGCTGTGACCTCGCGGTTCTCGCCCAGCGCATTCTCGCCGACTGCGGCGTGACGCCCGTCCCGACCCTGTGCGCGCAGGTGCGCGAGCTGTTCCGGCAGTACCGCTGGCCCGGTAACGTGCGTCAGCTGAGCAACGTGCTCAAGACCGCCGCGGTCATGGCCGAGGACGGCGTGATCGAGCGCGCGCACCTGCCGGAGGATTTCCTCGAAGACGTGCGCGCCGGCCAGGCCACGCACGCCGGCGCCGCGGCGGTGGCGCCCGCAGCCGCAGACGCCGTGGTGTCAGCGGACACCGACCCGCAGCGCCCGAGTCTGCGGCATCTGCAGGTGGCGGCGATCCACGCCGCGCTCGAGCAGCAGCGCGGCAACGTCACCGCGGCGGCGCGCCTGCTCGGCATCTCGCGCAACACCATCTACCGCGCGCTGCGCGGGACGCGCCGCTGAAGGAGCGCACAGCGTGCCGGCGGCGCTGGCACGGGCGCGCGCCGGGCAGCTAGACTGCCGCCGTCCCCACGAAGGAGTCGACCATGATCAAGGTGTCCGTCCTTTACCCGAATTCCCCGGGCGCGCGCTTCGATATGAACTACTACGTCAAGCAGCACATGCCGATGGTGCGCGCAAAGTGCGGACCGCAGTGCCGCTCGATCAGCGCCGAGGGCGGACTCGGTGGTGGCGAGCCGGGGTCCAAGGCGCCCTACATCGCCGTCGGCCACCTGAGCTTCGATTCGCTGGCGGCGTTCCAGCAGGCCTTCGGACCGCACGCGAGCGAGATCATGGCCGACATCCCCAACTACACCAACACCCAGCCGCTGGTGCAGATCGGCGAGGTCACGCTGTAGGACCCGCCGGCGCGCGCCGCACCGCCAGCCAGTTGACCAGCGCGACGCCGATCGTCGCCAGCAGGATGAGCGACTTGCTGAAATCGACGCACGTGAGCAGCAGCGCGCACACGGCAATGCCGGCTGCCGGCAGCAGCGGCCCGCCGGGCAGCTGCCAGCTGCCCGCGCGTGGCTGGCGGCGACGCAGCACCGGCACGGCGGCACACACGGCGCCGTAGTAGAAGAGCCGTGCCACCGCCGATAGCGTGACGTTCCAGGAGAAGTCGGCGAACTGCGTAAACGCCAGCACCAGCAGCGCGAACACCGCGATGGCGACGTAAGGGGTGCGGTAGCGCGCGTGCACGCGGGCAAAGGCCGCCGGAAAGTCGCCCTGCTCGGCGAGCGCGAACATGCCGCGCGGCGAGGCCAGCATGTTGGCGCTGGTGAATCCGGACACCGAGATGAGCGCACCCATCGTGATCAAGGCCGCGCCCCACGGGCCGAGGAGCACGCGCGCTGCATCGGCCAGCGGGCGCTCACTCGCGGCCGGATCAACCAGCACGCTCACCACGATCCACTGCAGCAGCGTGTACAGCACGGCGACCACGCCGAGCGCCACAAACAGCGCAAAGGGCACATCGCGCTGCGGATTACGCGCTTCACCCAGCGGAAAGAGCGCCGCCTCGTAGCCGCCATAGGCGAACAGCAGCAGCAACAGCGCGTGCAGCCACGCCGAGGCATCTGCCGCAACCGGCGGCAGCGTCGGGGCGGCGTGGCTCGTGAGCCAGGCGAGGCCTGCGCCACACAGTACGGCGAGCGCGGCGAGCTTGCCGAGTGCTGCGAGATTGCTCATCAGGGCGCCGCCGCCGACCCCGCGATAGTTGATCGCCGCGAGTGCGCCCACGAAGCCCGCGCTGATCAGCGCGCGCAGCGCCGCATGCGTCGCCGCCGGCCAGAACTCGCCCAGATAGGAGACCAGCAGATTCACGCTCGCCGCGCAGGCGGTGATCCGCACCAGCAGCGTGAGCCAGCCGGCCTGCACGCCGATCAGACGGCCGAAGGCCGTGCGCAGATACAGATAAGTGCCGCCACTGCTGTTGAAGCGCGAGGCCACTTCCGCATAGCAGGCAATGATCGCACTCATGCCCACAGCTCCGGCAAGCACCGCGGGCACACTGGCGCGGCCGAGCAGACCGGCGAGCACCGCTGGCAGGCCGAAGATGCCGCTGCCCAGAACGCAGTTGACCGCCAGTGCTACCATGCTCCAGCGGCCGATGATGCGCATCAGTTGCGGCTGGGAACTGCGCTGCGGCTCCTGCATCGATCGGTTGTATCACAACGGCTGCGCGCGAGCGTCCGGGCGGCGCGGGTGCGTCACGGAGTCAGAATGCGCTACAGCTACGCGACGCACCTCGAGTGCAGCCTCACCGGCGGGCACTATGACATCGGCCGGCTGCAGGGCCTGTCGGATGCCAACAAGCCGCTGCTGGTGCGCTATGACCTCGCGGCGCTGCGCCGCGAGCTGCCGCGTGCGGTCCTCGAGGCGCGCGCACCGGGGTTGTGGCGCTGGCAGGAGCTGCTGCCGGTGCCGGCGCCCGAGTACGTCGTAAGTCTCGGCGAAGTGGAGACGCCGCTGATCGCGCTCGGCCGCAGCGGGCGTCCCGCCGGCGCGCGCCCGCCGCTGGTCAAGGATGAGGGACGCCTGCCAACCGGATCGTTCAAGGCGCGCGGCCTGTGTCTGGCGGTGTCGATGGCCAAGGTGCATGGCGTGCGCCGCCTCGCCATCCCCACCAACGGCAACGCCGGCGCCGCGATGGCCTCCTACGCCGCGCAAGCCGGCATGGAGGCGTTCTGCTTTTGTCCCGAGGATACCCCGGAGATCAACCTGAGCGAGATCGCCCTGCAGGGCGCCAAGGTCTGGCGGGTCAACGGCCTGATCAACGACTGCGCGCGCCTGGTGCAGGCCGGCAAGCCGCGCTATGACTGGTTCGATGTCTCGACTCTCAAGGAGCCCTACCGCATCGAAGGCAAGAAGACCATGGGGCTGGAGCTCGCCGTGCAACTCGGCTGGCAACTGCCGCAGGTGGTGTTTTATCCGACCGGTGGCGGTACCGGACTGATCGGCATGTGGAAAGCCTGGCAGGAGCTGCGCGAACTCGGCTGGATCAGCGGCGCACTGCCGCGCCTGGTGGCGGTGCAGTCCACTGGCTGCGCGCCCATCGTGCGCGCGTTCGACGCCGGTGCCGACAGCGCCACGCCCTGGGAAAACGCGCACACCATCGCCTCCGGAATCCGCGTACCGGCAGCGCTGGGCGACTTTCTGATTCTGCGTGCGTTGCGTGAGAGCCAGGGCTTTGCGCTGGCGGTCGCAGACGCCGAGATCGAGGCG
>DATHMN010000089.1:0-2081 GCA_035487135.1 Steroidobacteraceae bacterium
GCTTTCCCAAGCTCGCCACGCCACGCCGCGAGGACATCTGCTACGCCACGCAGAACCGCCAGGATGCGGTGAAGAAGCTGCTCGAGCAGTGCGACGTGCTCTTGGTGGTGGGTTCGCGCACCAGCTCCAACTCCAACCGCCTGCGCGAGCTCGCCGAGCGCGCCGGCATTCCCGGCTACCTCATCGACGGCCCCCAGGACCTGCGCCCGGAGTGGTTCACGGGCAAACGCGCGGTCGGGGTGACCGCTGGCGCCTCCGCCCCGGAGCTCATGGTGCAGCAGGTGGTGGCGCAGCTTGCGGCCTGGGGCGCGCAGGCGCCCGCGGAAGTGGCCGGGCGCGAGGAGAGCGTGTTCTTCGCGCTGCCGCGGGAGCTGCGGCGCAAGTCAGAAGAATCCATGTAGCTCGAGGAAGTACAGCTTCATGTGCTCCATCGGCAGCTGCGGGATGCCGTCCCCCAGGCGCGCACCGGCGCGCAGCTGCAGGAACTGCACGGGCGTGAACTCGTATACGAAGCTCCAGCGCGTCTGCTGATCGTTCGACACGTCGCGGTCCGGATCTAAGTACTCGTACGTCACCTTGATGTTGTGGCCGCGCGCCGGGGCATAGTCGCCCTCGATGAGCCCCGCGAGTTTTCTCGCACCGCCCCCAGGACCCGGAGGCAGGCTGTGATCGTCGACGGTGTCCACCTGCGCAAGCCAGGCGATCGGGCCGGTCTTGAGTCCACCGAAGAGTCCGTAGGCGTCGCGGCTGCCGGCCGCCGAAGAGCCGTTGAAGTTGGCGGCCGCCCCGAAGCGCCAGCGCGACAGCACGTACTGCAGCTGCGCACTCTCCTGCTTACCGTTGCTGGTGGTGCCGCCGCCGGCGGTGCCGTTGCTCACGGCGAGCTGCGCATCCCAGGGGCCTTTCTCCCAGCCCACCTCGAGCCCCTGGTCGGGGGTGGTCATGTTGATGTTGGTGATCTGCTGGACGAACGCGCTCTGATCCTGCAGCCGCAGTCCGAAGGGCAGGTACATCTGGCCGGCCTTCACGTACCAGGTGTGATCGTCCCACCAGAACATGCCCCAGGCCTCGCGGTTCAAGGCGCCGCCCGGGGCGACCTGCTCATCGACGTATACCAGCAGCCGATCGGGAATCACGCTCGCCGCAAGATACACGCGCGCCTGCTGCAGATCGAACTGATTGGTGGTCAGCGTATTGGGCACCTGCTGCACGGTGAAGTCGTAGCGCAGATCCCCGCCGATGGAGATGTAGCGGTTGAGCTGCCCGGTCCACGGGTCGCTGCCGGTATCCAGGTGCCGGGCGGGCAGGACGGTCTGGGAGAAGATCTCTCCGAAGACCGTACGCTCCCCGCCCCCGGTGGGGTTCACGTGACACTGGCCGCATTTGTAGCCGTTGGCGACTGCCAGGTACGGTTCCGCCTGCGCTGCTGTCGCGCCGAGCAGCGCCGCCGCCAGGCTCAAGAGGGTCAGGTAGGCGCGTCGGCTCATGGGGAGTCATCCACGGTGAATTCGAAGGCGGCATCGCTGGCCAGCACTTGCCCGCCCACGTCCGCGAGCGCCGCGGGGCCCGTGCCGCGCACACGCACCCGGTAGCTGCCCGGCGCCAGCGGCGCTGCCGGCATCAGCAGCACCGCCGCGGGATTGCCCGGGGCGAGCGCCAGACGCGCCGGCAACGCCGCCGGCTCCCCGGTACTCAGCCGCTCGAGAACCACCGTCGTTTCGTTGAGGAGCGAGAAATCAACCTCGTGGTTGAAGGCGACGAGGATCTGCGGCTGCGAACCTTGCACGTGCGCTTGATCCGGCGGCGAGGTGGCCGCGAGTGCAAAGGCCGCCGCCGCGCTGGCGCCGGTGGCGGGCGGAGCGCCGTTGGTGATCCACTGGCGGATCACGTTGATGGTCGACTGCGGCAGGTACGGGCCGCCGAAGGGCATCTGCGCGCCGACGATGCCGGGGGCGTCCTCGAGCTTGAGCACGATGTAACTGCTGTCCGGATTGCCGGGATTGACGCGCTTGATGCTCGGCACTTCGGTGCTCGGCACGCCCACGAGCAGCGCGTAGCTGTGGGCGGCGTCCAGTTGCAGG
>DATHMN010000090.1:0-3752 GCA_035487135.1 Steroidobacteraceae bacterium
GCGGATCTGCACAACGGGCAGAAGGTCGCCCTCACGCTCGATGCCTTCGCCGGCAAGGTTTTCTCCGGCACGCTGAACGCCATCAGCCCGAAGGTCGATACCGACACACGCAACGTGCAGGTCGAGGCCGAGGTGCCCAACCCCGATCGCGTGCTGACCCCCGGGATGTTCGTCAACGTCAGCGTCGATGTCAGCACGGAGCAGCGCTACCTGACGCTGCCGCAGACCGCGGTGGTCTACAACCCCTACGGCGAGACCATCTACGTGGTGACGACCAAGGCCGACTTCGACAAGCAGCAGGCGGCCGCGGCCATCGAGAACAACAGCGGGCCGGACTCGCGTCCCGCCAAGCCGGCGCCCGCCAAGGGCCCGCAGCTGCCTGCGGATGCCCCGGTGGTGCAGCTGCAGTTCGTGACGAGCGGTCCGACGCGCGGCGACCAGGTGGCGATCCTGAGCGGACTGCGCGAGGGCGTCGAAGTAGTGACCAGCGGTCAGATCAAACTCAAGGCCGGCTCGCCGATCCGCGTGGACAACAGCGTGCAGCCCGCCGACAGCCCGAGTCCCACGCCGCAGGAGCGCTAAGAGCGCGCCCATGAGCTTCACCGACGTATTCATCAGGAAACCGGTGCTGGCGATCGTCGTCAGCGCGCTGATTCTGGTGCTCGGGCTGCGCGCGCTCTCCGACCTGCAGGTGCGTCAGTACCCGAAGACCGAGAACGCCGTCGTCACGATCACCACCGCCTACTACGGCGCGGATGCCGACACCGTCGGCGGCTTCATCACCCAGCCGCTCGAGCAGGCGATCGCGCAGGCTCAGGGCATCGACTACCTGTCCTCCACCAGCGTCACCGGGCTTTCGACCATCACCGCCACGCTGCGCCTCAATTACGACGCGAACCGCGCGCTCACCGAGATCCAGACGCAGGTCACCTCGGTGCGCAATCAGCTGCCGCCGCAGGCGCAGCAGCCGGTGCTGACCGTAGCGGTGGGACAGACGATCGACGCCATGTATCTCGGCTTCCGCAGTGACGTGCTGCCCTCCAACAGCATCACCGACTACCTGGCACGGGTGGTGAAGCCGAAGCTCGATGCGCTGCAGGGCGTGCAGACCGCGGAAATCCTGGGCGGGCGGCAGTTCGCGCTGCGCGCCTGGCTCAATCCGGCGCAGCTGGCGGCGCACGGCGTCACCGCCACCGACGTTTTCCAGGCGCTCAGCTCCAACAACTACCTGGCGGCGGTCGGCACCACCAAGGGGCAGATGGTAAGCGTCGATCTGACCGCCGCCACCGATCTGCATTCGGTGGACGAATTCAAGACTCTCGCCATCAAGCAGAAAGACGGGGCGATCGTGCGGCTGCAGGACGTCGCCACCGTGGTGCTCGGCGCCGAGGACTACGACAGCAACGTGTCCTTCAGCGGCACGCTGGCGGTCTTCATCGGCATCAAGGTGGCACCCGAGGCGAACCTGCTCGAGGTGGCGCAGCGCGTGCGCGACTACATGCCCGAGATCCAGTCGCAGCTGCCGACCGGACTGGTGGGCACGATCGTTTACGACAGCACCAAATTCGTCACCTCCTCGATCCACGAGGTGGTGAAGACGCTGATCGAGGCGCTGCTGATCGTCACGCTGGTGATCTACCTGTTCCTCGGCAGCCTGCGTGCGGTGATCATCCCGGTGATCGCCATGCCGCTGTCGCTGGTCGGCACCTTCTTCATCATGCTGGCGTTCGGCTACTCGATAAACCTGCTGACGCTCCTGGCTTTGGTGCTGGCCATCGGGCTGGTGGTCGACGATGCCATCATCGTGGTCGAGAACGTCGACCGTCACATGAAGGAGGAGGGCAAGGGCCCGCTCGAGGCGGCGCTGCTCGCGGCGCGCGAGCTCGGCGGACCGATCCTCGCCATGACTGTGGTGCTGGTGGCGGTGTACGTGCCGATCGGCTTCCAGAAGGGGCTCACCGGGGCGCTGTTCACCGAGTTCGCCTTCACGCTCGCAGGAGCGGTGACCGTGTCGGCGGTGATCGCGCTGACGCTCTCGCCGATGATGTGTTCGCGCTTCTTCAGCAGCGAGCAGGAGAGCGGGCGCTTCGTGCAGTTCATCGACCGCCAGTTCACGGCGGTGCGCAACGCTTACCAGCGTGTGCTGCGCGCGGCGCTCAGCACCTGGAGCGTGATGGTGGTGATGGGTCTGATGCTGTTCGGCGCCACGGTGCTGCTCGGTATGACTTCGCAGTCCGAGCTCACCCCGGAGGAGGACCAGGGCTTCCTCTTCTACCAGCTCAAGGCCTCGCCGGATGCGACCTCGCAGCAGATGCTCGGTTACGCACAGCAGATGTTCGCGCTCGGCCAAAAGTTGCCCGAGTACGAGATGATGTTCCAGATCACCACCCCGGGGCAGGGACTCGGCGGCATGGTGTTCAAGCCCTGGGATGAGCGCAAACGCTCCGCGCACGAGCTGCAGCAGGTGCTGCAGCAGACCTGGGGCAAGATCGCCGGCGGGCAGATCTTCGTGTTCGCCCTGCCCTCGCTGCCGGGCGCCCAGGGTGCGCCCATCCAGGTGGTCATCAACACTACCGAGCCGTTTCAGAACCTCAACGAAGTGGCACAGGCGGTGCTGAGGAAGGCGCGTGATAGCGGCAAGTTCTACTTCGTCGATACGGATCTGAAGATCGACAAGCCGCAGTCGACGGTGGTGGTCGACCGCGACCTGGTGTCGACGCTCGGGCTCACGCAGCAGGACGTCGGCAGCGCGTTGAGCGCCGCCCTCGGCGGCGGCTACGTCAACTACTTCTCGATCGCAGGCCGCTCCTACAAGGTCATCCCGCAGGTGCTGCAGACCGATCGCCTGAATCCCAACCAGGTGCTGGACTACTACGTGCGCGCGCCCAACGGCACGGTCATTCCTGCCGCTACGCTCGCCAGCCTCAAGCACGCGGTGGTGCCGGAGTCGATCAACCGCTTCCAGCAGCTCAACTCCGCGACCATCTCGGGCGCCAGCGGCATGTCGCAGGGCGAGGCGCTCAAGTTCCTGCACGATGCGCTCATCGAGGTCGCCCCGAGCGGCTATCAGCTGGATTATTCGGGCCAGTCACGCCAGTTCGTGCAGGAATCCGGCGGCTTCGCCACGACGCTGCTGTTTGCGGTGATCATCGTGTTCCTGGCGCTCGCGGCACAGTTCAACAGCCTGCGCGACCCGCTGGTGATCCTGGTGTCGGTGCCGATGGCGCTGTTCGGCGCGCTGATCTTCGTCAACCTGATCTCGAGCCTGAACATCTTCACCCAGGTGGGCCTGGTGACGCTCATGGGGCTGGTCTCCAAGCACGGCATCCTCATCGTGCAGTTCGCCAACGAGTCGCAGCGCGGCGGCATGAGCAAGCGCGAGGCGATCGAGCACGGCGCGGCGGTGCGGCTGCGCCCGATCCTCATGACGACCGCCGCCATGGTGCTCGGGGTGATTCCGCTGGTGATCGCCACCGGCGCCGGCGCCGCGGGGCGCTTCGCCATGGGCCTGGTGATCTCGACCGGCCTGTCGATCGGCACGCTGTTCACGCTGTTCGTGGTCCCGGCCTTCTACATGCTGCTCGCTGCGGACCACCACGCGCAGGCGCGCCAGGCGGAAGGCGGTGCGGCGCCCGCCGCCGGTCATTCAGCCCCGGCCACCTAGCAGCGCGGCGCGCTCGCGCAGCGCGGCGCGCACGGTTGCCGTGTCCGGCCGCACCCCGCGCCACACGTGGAAGGACTCGGCCGCCTGC